>CAXHHE010000463.1:0-2489 GCA_964016365.1 uncultured Bacteriovorax sp.
GACAGCTTCTACGGACGCGTTTATTACAACCTTTTAAACTGGTACAAGCTTACAAGTATTCTTCCAGGATACAAATATAACCGCGCCTTCATGGAAACCATGATGGGAACTAACGAGGCCCTACAAGACGAAATCGCAGAGCGTGTAAAACCACCTGAGTTTCACCACGGGCCACTGGCAAAAGCGAGATCTGCCCTTACAGGCCTGAAGTTTTTCTATTTCCACTTAAATATCCAAAACGTTGTCGATGACTTCCTGACAGAGTTTCACATCGTTTATAACAAGTTTAGAGTGATTGATTACTCTCGACTGGAGGCCTCAAAAATCTATGAGCACTACCAGGCCTTAGAGCGCGAAATGCTGTGGAAGTGGCACGCTCCGATCATTAACGACTTCTTATGTATGGTTCACTACGGTCTCTTTAAAAAATTCACCGGCAAATGGCTGGGACATTTAGGTGACTCTTTCCATAACGACCTCCTTGCTGGAAATGGAAACCTTGAATCAGCAGAGCCAACAAAACGCTTAATCGTGATGTCTGGTTACGTTTCAAAAAAACCAAAACTTAAAGAATTGATTCTCTCAACTCCAAACGACATGTGCCTTGAGGCCATTAATCAATCGGAGTTCCAGGAATTTTATTTCATGGTTTTAGAGTACATTGATAAATACGGTTTCCGTTGCATGAGTGAAATGAAGCTCGAACAAAAAGACCTGCACCAGGAGCCGGGCCTCTTCTTTGTTTTCTTAAAGAACTTAATCAACTGTGGCCAGATTGATCTGCACGAATATGAAAAACGCGAAAAAGAAATCAGAGAAAACGCTGAAGCTCTTTTGGATAAAAATATCTCTGGTGTGAAGAAAGTCATCTACAAATGGTCTCTGAAACACGCCCGCAAAGCGGTAATGAACAGAGAGAACACACGTTTTTGCCGCACAAGAATTTATGGTGTCGTTCGCGCTATGTTCTACGCTATTGGTGAAGATTTCACAAAGAGCAATATCATCGATAAAAAAGATGACATCTTCTTTTTATCTCTTGATGAACTCAAAGGTGCACTGGAAGGAACAAACAGCATTCAGAACCTAAGAAAAGTCATTGATGTGAGAAAAGCGGAATATGAGCTTTATAAAAACATGGAGCCTGCTCCACGCTTTGCCACTCGCGGTCCTGTGTACTGGAACAACCAGCACATGCCAAAAGAAGAGGAAGTGGTCTTTGATGAATCATCACTGGCGCCAAATCAAATGCGCGGGATTCCTTGTTCACCTGGGATTATCGAAGGTGTGGTCAAAGTTATTATTGATTCAAACGACGACATGACATTAAACGGAGAAATCCTGGTGACAGAAAGAACTGACCCGGGATGGATTCCACTATATCCATCGCTGTCGGCCCTACTTGTTGAGCGCGGAGGGCTTCTGTCTCACTCGGCGATCGTTGCCCGTGAAATGGGTCTTCCAACTATTGTTGGGATTAAAGGGCTGACGAAAAAATTAAAATCTGGAATGAAAATCAGGATTAATGGAGAAACCGGGATTATTGATATACTAGAAGAATAAAGAGAGGGTTAAAGAAGGCTGCAATAGGCCTTCTTTATTCCCATAACTGCTTTTTTTCGCCTACTGGCCTAACACTTGTCACGCAAATACCTGCATGGATGCTTCCGTTCTTTACGAGACCCGAGAGGTATTTGTTGTGAACTAGAAACCTGAGTTTTTTCTCAGTGTTCTTCTCATCAAGATAGTGCTCACCGATGGGGATTGTCTGAGTTTTGGGATCATTGCCTCTTAAACCCAAAAAGATAAATTTCATAAATTTCAAAGTGATAATAAAATCTCTTCTACAAAGCTGATACCATCTTAAGCAAAGGGCCTCATCAACAGTAAATGTGAAATCCCGATAAAATTCAAAACTCCTAAACATAGGTGTGTGGTCTGTAAAATAGACTTCCACCAGGTCTCCATCAGTAATTTTATCAAAGATCTCGTCATCGGGAACGAGTCGTGTTTTTTGTAAAAGACGCCACAAAAGAGTTTTATTGCTTGGTGTTTCTCCGGCACGAATACACTCTTTAATTAAAGTAATATTCAAATCCAGATAAGCAATGACTTCGCGTTTTTTTCTCAGCGAACATTTATTAAAATGTAGTGAAGTTTGATTAGAAAATGGGATGACTTTTATTCCATAAAAACTCAAGGCCTCCGCAAAATCCAGGGCCAGCCTTCTAAACTCCACTTCCGCACAGCGATCAGGAGATATTTCCGAAATAAATTCTTTTGCATTCATTGAACTCTAAATTAAAGGCCAAATAAATTTTAGACAAGCTAGTATTGCTCTAGACAAGGTTCTTGAAAGAATATTGAACAAAAAAAAAGGGCCCTTATTGGGCCCCTTTTATAGAAATGTAAACTTAATTACTTTAAAACAATATACGATGGAAGCGGCTGTACCCAGTTCTTTGGAACTTGGTAGTAAGCGTTCACAG
>CAXHHE010000464.1:0-2466 GCA_964016365.1 uncultured Bacteriovorax sp.
TTAAGGCTGCTTAAGATCGTCTCAATTGAACCTGAAACAACGATCTCTCCACGATTAATCAGTGTGATCTCAGAGCATAGAAGTTCAACTTCATGCAGCTGATGAGATGAAAATAAAATCGTGTGCTCGTTTTTTAATTCCAGGATTAAAGACCTGATGTCTTGAATCGCTACAGGGTCAAGACCAACTGTAGGCTCATCGAGAATGATAATTTCTGGTGAATGAATAATCGCTTGAGCAATCCCCACCCTTTGTTGATACCCCTTCGAAAGGTTACCAATCAGTCTGTCTTTGACGTCCGTCAAACCAGTCTTTTGCATAACTTCATCAACTCGTGCTTTGTTGATGACAGGCGCATAGATGGCGAAAACAAATTTTAAATAGTCTTCTACACTCATGTTGGGATAAACCGGTGGATGCTCTGGTAAGAATCCCACTTTCCCATGCACTTTAAATGAACCGCTCGATTCTGGAATAAGGCCACTTAAGATCTTCATCGTCGTGGATTTTCCTGCTCCGTTTGGCCCTAAAAAGCCATGAATGCTTCCTTTTTTCACAGCAAAAGACACATTATCTAAAGCCATGCGTCCAGGATAGTTCTTACATAAATTTTGAATTTCTATCGCTAATTCCATAGGACCACGTAGTGTTAATGAATAAATGTCGCTAAAAAGCGGCTTAATGTGGAAAATCGTAACAAAAAGTACAGCATTTGAAAAAAATTTAGTGTAAATTATTAATGCTATGAACATTATCGAAAGATTTCATCATTACACAAAAAAGGCAGAGAACATCGTCATCTCTACTCACATCATTCCAGATGCTGATGGCATTGGAAGTGAGATTGCTCTTTGTCTTGCAATGCGCTCTTTAGGCAAAAATGCTATTTGTGTAAACGAGGAACCATTGCTTGAACGCTACAAGTACCTCGATCCGGAAGATGTGGTCATTTCACGCGAAGATTACCTAGCATTCTACCCGGAAGCCGAAGTTGATCTCTTCATCGTCACTGATACAAACTCATTAGAGAGAATTGGTGAAGGAATGAAGGCCATCGCGACAAAAGCTCCTTCCCTTCTTTTTATCGATCACCACCCATGCCCGAAAGAAGTCATGGCCGAAAACTGCATCGATACAAGTAAAGCGGCGACGGGAGAACTTGCCGGAGAACTGATTCAGTCTCTTGGTGTTCCACTAAATAGAGAAATGGCCCTGCCTTTATACACGGCCATCCTGATTGATACTTCAAGTTTCCGCTACCCGACTGTAACAGGAAACACTCACCGCCTGATTGGAAGTTTAATGGATACGGGAGTTCGACCTCCTCATGCCTACAACATGATCTACGGGACAAAGAAGATCTCTTACATGAAACTTCTGGGGAAAGTTCTGGCGAGCGCTCATACGACGAAAGATGAAAAGGTGGCATGGCTCACTTTAACGGAAGAGCTGCTTAACAAGTTCAATGTTGACTCTGAAGACACTCTTGCTTTCATCAACCACCTGCTGGTACTCGACAATATCAAAGTTGCTATCATGTTCAGAGAAATGGGACCAGATATCAAGGTTTCACTTCGCTCTATCGGCACAGTGGATGTTGGGGTTATGGCCCGCGCTCTTGGAGGCGGAGGTCACGATCACTCAGCTGCGGCCATTATCAATGGATCACTTGATGTCGTCATCAAGCAGACAGTTGATAAGCTTCATGAAATGTTATTGCTTGCAGAAGCGAAAGAAGCGCCTAAGCACTCTTAACGGCAAACTAAATCAATCACAGTGATTTCACCTGCACCTGGTGCTGGCATTAACTCAAGCTTAGCTGTGTTTGATTCTTTGTTATGGGTAAGAACAGTTGTTTCTACTGTTTCAAAGTTGATAGCTGTACATACATCGCCCTCTGTTTCCAGACATTCTAGCGATACACCATTTACATTTAAGATCCCTGATTCAAGAGAAGCTGTCACTTCTTCATTTGAACAGACTAATGTGTCAGCAAGAACAACGTTTGAGCTTAGAATTAAAAAAGATAATAAAATAGCTTTCACGGGACACCTCTAAAAAAAATGGATGCCCTATTCTACTATGAAACTGGAATAGACTGGGAGGTCTTGTAAATTTTACAGGTTTACTGGCCCAGGATCTTCTCGAGAGCTTCTCTCTCCTTAGGGTTGAAATTAAAAGCGCCTTTTGAAAGCACAGTTTTTAACTTCTCCTGAGTGTTGGTGTCCTTAGGGTCATTGAGAGCGATATCGCTTTTGATCGTTAGGCTTTTAGTATTGGGAGCATTGTCTTCATCGATGTCAGGCTTCTCTACTTTTACTTCATCCACAGCAGAGGGCTTAATGAATTCAGGTTTTACACTGTCATTAAGAAAGCCTTCACCTAACTTTTTAGAGTTGCTTTTAATCGCCATGTTTTTAGCCTGTCTCTTATACACATCTCCGAGCCCACGAGACGCTCAGTTAT
>CAXHHE010000465.1:0-2460 GCA_964016365.1 uncultured Bacteriovorax sp.
CTACACAGAAGCCTTCGTCGGCAGCGTCAGATGTGTATAAGAGACAGTTCTGGGATAACGCTCAAAGAAGCTGATGAAAAAGAACCTATTATGCCTGGGCATATTTATTTTGCACCGGCCGATTATCATCTTCTGGTTGAGCACGATTTCACTTTCAGTCTTTCAACAGAAGAAAAAGTCCAGTATGCCCGTCCCTCACTCGACATTACTATGGAGACGGCCGCTGAAGCTTATAAAAGCTCTCTCTTAGGAATCGTTCTTACTGGTGCTAATGAAGATGGAGCTCATGGCCTATGGACGATTAAACATTTTAAAGGACTCGCGATCACTCAAGACCCTCGCGATGCTGAATACCCGACAATGCCTCAAGCGGCATTTAATAAGGCCAAACCAGATTATGTCATGTCTATTAAAGAAATAGGCACTTTCCTGGCCGGATTAGAAGGAACATTATGAGTACTGAAAACACCATCAACATCCTTATTGTCGACGACAAACCTGAGAACTTGATTTCTTTGGAAAACATTCTTCAGGAAAAAGATGTTAACATCTACAAAGCTCAGTCTGGAGTCGAGGCCCTTGAGCTGCTTTTAATTCACGGTTTCGCCCTCGCTATCCTCGATGTTCAAATGCCGGAAATGAACGGTTTTGAGCTGGCAGAATTGATGCGTGGGAAAGAAAAAACAAAATCGATTCCTATCATCTTTGTGACCGCCGGAGCTATTGATGCCCAACACACTTTCATGGGATACGATGCCGGAGCCGTCGATTTCTTATACAAGCCTCTGGACATCAGAATTGTAAAAAGTAAGGTGAAGGTTTTTAAAGAACTCGAAAAACAAAAGCTCATTATTCAAAATCAAATTGACCAGCTCTCGCAGGCACTAAAGTGGCGCGATGATTTCCTCTCTATTGCTTCCCACGAATTAAAAACGCCGATCACTTCTCTTCGCCTGCAAAACCAACTGGCGATGAGGAATTATGAAAAGATGGACATGAAAGCTTTTACTTCTGAAAAGCTTAAAAAGATTTTCACGAATTCAGGTAAACAGCTCGATAAACTTACCCACCTGATCGATGACCTGCTGGATGCTACAAAAATCCGTGCAGGGACTCTGACAGTGGAGCCTATAAAAGCAAACTTCGCAACTCTCATGACTGAAGTGCTTGACCGATACTCTGACCAATTGGGGGCGATGAAGTCCCTTAAGATTGATATCCAGGACCCGGTCATGGTTTATTGTGATCCTTTTAGGGCCGAACAAGTTGTGGTGAACCTTTTATCCAATGCCTTTAAATACGCTCCGGGATCTAACCTTGAAATTTGCCTGAAACAAGAAGGCGCCAGCGCCATCTTAAAAATCAAAGATGAAGGCCCGGGAATTCCAAAAGAAAAACTTCTAAGCGTTTTTGAACGTTTTAAAAGAGGTAGCAACAGCGAACATGTCAGTGGTTTGGGATTAGGTCTCTATATTGCCAAACAGATCATGGATGCTCATCGCGGGGCCATTGCCGTAGAAAGCAACTTGGGTAAAGGAACAATGTTCATTGTCTCTTTCCCTGCGGTTAGCGAATAAAAGGCATTAATTTTTTTTAATCCCAATTAAATATCTTATTAATATCCTGGGCGCACTATGAACTCATGAGATTGGCCATTCACAATGAGTGACTAGAGACACACAGGAGATAGATATGAAAAATGCACTAATGATTGCTTTAGCTTTAACTTCAATGACTGCTTTTGCCGGCACAAAAATCAACAGAGAACAAAGAAAAGTAGCAGTTGAATCATGTAAAGCTGAAGGAAAAACAAAAAATGATTTAAAGGCATGTGTTAAGGAGAAGTTAGGTCAGCCATCTGTCACGCAGCCGGCTTCGAAAGCCCAGCACTAAGTAATTAGCTTCTGGCACTCTCCTTTTTAATCGGCGGGGAAGGCTTGTTCTCCTTCCCCGTCTTTGTCGTGAATTAAGCTCCACAACACTTCTTGAATTTCTTCTGACTTCCACATGTGCAAGGATCATTGCGACCGACTTTCGGTTGATCACGCATGATCGGCTTTAAAGGTTCATGATGGTGGTGATTGCAATGAGGTCCGTGAATATGAACGTGACCATGGTCATGGGCTTTAGTCTCTTCAGAGACTTTTTCCTGTTCTTTAGTTGAATTCATTTTGACTCCGTAACAAAGATGAAAGTGAAAAGAAAAGGCCGGAAAACCGGCCTTTCGTATGGATCTATTTACCGTGACATTTTTTATATTTCAAGCCGCTTCCGCAAGGACATGGCTCATTACGGCCAACTTTCGGAGTTTCTCTGACGATTGGAGTAAGAGGCTCGTGCTCTACTTCCGGCTCTTGCTCGTGTCCATGTGGGTTTGGATCATCATGCATAGTCTTAGCGATTTTTAGTTTAAGGCTGTCTCTTATACACATCTGACGCTGCCGACGAAGGCTTCTGTGT
>CAXHHE010000466.1:0-2456 GCA_964016365.1 uncultured Bacteriovorax sp.
ATAACTGAGCGTCTCGTGGGCTCGGAGATGTGTATAAGAGACAGTCCATTGATTGGAGAAGCTGATATCAAGGCACTTAAAGAAAAAATCTTAGCTTCTGGATTATCAGTTTCAAGACTTGTATCGGTTGCCTGGGCATCAGCATCTTCTTACAGAGGTTCTGATAAGCGTGGTGGTGCCAATGGAGCACGCGTAAGACTTGCACCTCAGAACACTTGGGAGGCCAATCGTCCGAAGCTTTTAAAAGAAGAATTAGAGATCTTAGAAAAGGTTCGCAAAGAATTTGGAAAACCAGTTTCTCTTGCCGACACGATTGTCTTAGCTGGCTGTGCAGCAGTTGAAAAGGCCGCGGCAGATGCCGGTCACAAAGTCACAGTTCCATTTAGGCCAGGAAGAATGGATGCTTCCGCTGAGCAAACAGACGCTCATTCATTTGAAGTCCTGGAGCCAATTGCTGACGGGTTTAGAAACTACTTAAAAAAGAAATACAGCCTGACAGCTGAGGAGCTTTTAATCGACAAGGCCCAACTCTTAACACTGACTGCACCAGAAATGACTGCTCTTATTGGTGGGATGAGAGTTTTAGGAACGAATTCGGACGGCTCTAATCATGGGGTCTTTACTGATAAAGTTGGAGTGCTCTCAAATGATTATTATGTAAATCTTCTCAATATGAACACTCGCTGGGAAGCGATCGATAAAGATGAGCAGCTTTTCGAAGGAAAAGAGCGCAAGTCTGGTGCAAAGAAGTGGACAGCAACTCGCGTGGATTTAATCTTCGGATCTAATGCTCAGCTACGTGCCCTGGCCGAAGTTTATGCATCAGCAGATGGAAAAGAGAAGTTTGTGAATGACTTTGTGAAAGCTTGGGTTAAGGTGATGGAGTTGGATCGTTTTGATTTAGATCCCTCATTTAAATAATTTCTATTGCCAGGAAGAATCTCCTATTCTTCCTGGCCCATATCTTGATTTGCCTATTTAAAAAATTGATTGAAACCCCAAACACTATTTTTAAATTTTCTATCGTTCAAACTATGTTTTTCCCCAGAATCAGATATCCTATTGGTCATTATACAAAAAATACGCACATGGAATATTTTATGTCACTATCCCTAGGGAAAAAAATTGCTTTCGGTCAGCTTATTGCTTTTATGTTCTTCATCTCATTTGCATCTGTCGTTATTTACTACCTTTATCAAATCAATACCTACAATGTTAAAGACATCAAAATAAATTTTACACATTATCGTTTATCTCAAAAAACAAAATTACATGTCGTTCAAATTCAACAATACCTCTCAGATATTGGAGCAACCAGAGCTGAAGATGGATTAGATGACGGGCTTGAGGAAGCAAGAAAAAATTACGAAAGCCTTCTTAAAAATCTCCAGGAAGAAAGTGAGCTGGCAGCTAAAGAAAATAATACATCAATGATTGCCAAGCTGGAGGAAATTAAAAAATTTTCTGAAGTGTATTATTCTATCGGTGTAAAAATGGCCAATCTTTACATCAAAGAAGGTACAAAAGCAGGTAACACTTTTATGCCGAACTTTGATCAGGCATCTTTAGATCTTCAACAAAAAGTAGATTCCTTCTTAAATGAGTCTACAAATAACTTTACGAAAGAAATTGATAAAATTTCAGATACTCTCTCTTTAATTTTCAAAATCACTATTTACTTTCCTATAGTTGTACTCGTCATTTATTCTATCTTTAGCTTTAAATTCATTAAAAACCTCACTTTCCAAATCATCACAGTGAGTGAAGAACTAAGTGCAACGACTCCCAAACTAATCTCTTCAGCTGACTCAATGAGTTCGTTGAGCGAAGAGCTTTCTTCATGTGCAACAGAACAAGCGGCTGCAGTTCAAGAGACAGCTGCTAGTATAGAAGAAATCAGCGCCATGATCAGCAAGAACTCCGACAATGCCAACAATGCCAAAGTATCTTCTTTAGAAAGCCTAAACTCTGTGAGAGCTGGACAGAAAGCAATTCATGAAATGCTTATCGCCATGAATGAAATCAGCAAGAATAATGAGTCATTTAATCAATTCATTGAAAAAAACAACGCTGAACTAAATGAGATGGCCAGTGTCATTACTAACATTGCAGAAAAAACGAAAATCATCAATGATATCGTCTTCCAAACAAAACTCCTCTCTTTTAATGCATCAGTAGAGGCCGCAAGAGCTGGTGAACAAGGAAAAGGCTTTGCTGTCGTTGCGCAAGAAATTGGCAACCTCGCCCAAATGAGTGGAAATGCGGCCAACGAAATAAAATCGGAACTAGATTCAAGTATCAAAAAAGTAAATGAAATTGTAGCCTCTACTAAATCAGAAATTGGCTCACTCATGAGAGATGGAAAAGAAAAAATTGAAATCGGTAATGAGAAAGCAGAGTACTGCAATACCCCTGTCTCTTATACACATCTGACGCTGCCGACGAAGGCTTCTGTG
>CAXHHE010000467.1:0-2438 GCA_964016365.1 uncultured Bacteriovorax sp.
TACACAGAAGCCTTCGTCGGCAGCGTCAGATGTGTATAAGAGACAGGCAGAAAATCAGACGGATGTTTAGAAATAGTTAGAGAGAACTTAGAGACAAAGAAGGTTTGTTCTCATAAACTTTGCTCATACAACTTCTCAAGGTGGAGAATTCTATGAATAAAGGATTATTAGTCCTGGCCCTACTTGTCTCAAACATCGCTTTTGGTGCTGAAAAAATCAGAAGCTATGAAGTCTCAGTTAACCCATTAAAGATGAATAAGATCGCTTCTCTGTTTGAAGTGGTCGCTAAGCGCGCTCATGGTTTTGAAGTCTATGTTCAAGAAGAAGATGTTCAGACCTTTTTAGAGCTGGCGCCGAAAGCAAAATTACTACAGGACAATATTCATGTAGAAAGAGATGAAAAAAGTCTTAATCAATATAGAAAGTATGCTGACGTTGAAGCAGATTTAAAAACGCTTGCAACGAATTACAGTTCTCTGGCAACTTTGGAAACTTATGGAGTGACTAAAGGTGGAAGAAACCTTTATGCACTTAAGATTTCTACCGGTGGAGAAAATAAACCAAAAGTCATGGTGACAGCTGCGACTCACGGTGATGAGCTTATCACAACAGAAGTTTTATTTGCTCTAACGAATGAGCTTCTTGGTGGTTATGGAAAAGACCAAAGGCTTTCTAAAATTTTAAATGGCCGCGATATCTATATCGTTCCAGTTGTGAGCCCTGATAGTTTTGAAGCGCGTGAAAGATACGTGCAGAGAAAAGACCCGAATAGAAGTTATCCATGGCCGGATAAACCAAACAATCCAACAGTAGATGTTATCCAATCGATGATGGACTACACTAACAAAATGAAATTCACAGGTTCACTTGATCTACATGCTTATGGAAAACTTGTCATGTATCCATGGGCCTACACGAGAAAAGCACCGGCAGCAGCTGATGTTGTTATCTTTAAAGATTTAGTAGAGTCGATGGCCAAAGACAATCAATACGAAGCAGGACAAATCTCAACAACAATCTATGTGGCGGAAGGAAGTAGTGCGGATTACTTTTACTGGAAGTCAGGAACTCGCGCGATTGCTGCCGAGTTGGGAAGAGAAAAAATCCCAAGTTATAGCAAAATCCCTTCAATTGTGAACGAGTCACGCGAAATGGTGTGGACGTTTTTAGAATCATTTAACTAGGACATATTTTATGAAAGTTACAGCTCAGCACATTCTGGTAAACCAAGAGTATGAAGCAAAAGATATTCAAAAAAAATTAGCGGAAGGAGTTTCATTTGAAGACCTGGCCCGCGATTACTCTACATGCCCGTCAGGAAAGGACGGAGGAATGTTAGGTGAATTCGGTAAAGGGATGATGGTTCCGACGTTTGAGAAGGCCGCTTTTGCGCTTATGCCAGGTGAAGTTTCACAACCAGTGCGCACACAGTTTGGTTTTCACTTAATCAAAAGACTTAAATAAACGATTCAAAGTATTCAAAGATTTTCTTTCTCATGAGGACGGTCGTTAACGTTCCGGCCTCATGACCTAGTTTGTAACGGTCGATGGAATGAGGGGGACACTCTCTTGCTAAAAGCTCCTGAGTCACCGTTGGCACTCCCGTATCTTTTAAAGCAATCACTTGATGGAATGGCACTTTAATGTTTTTGCAAGAAAGACTCGGGTCGTTTTTTAAATAACCTCGAAGATAAGTTTCGTATTGATCCACATCACTCATGCCGAGCGTGCGCATGTGTCTTTCTCTAAACTCTCTGATTTGTAAAACTGTTGAGCGGGCATAAATGTAAGGCAGGTCTCCTCCTGCTGTTGCAAACCAAGCCGCTTTAATCCGCGGGACGTAGGCGCTGATAAGCACACTGGTAATTCCTCCCAGGCTACCCCCAAGAGCAAAGACGGGAAGAGTGGAAGGAAGGTTAAGTTTAAAATCGACATAATTAATAAAGCTAATAACAGAAACCACCGGACGGTAGTAATCGCTATCGAGTTTATCCATGTCGGGATTGGGTTTGTTAAGTTCTGTTTCAAAAAGATAAGGAATAATGACAACATACCCGCGTTTTGAAAAATACTGGGCGTTTGATCCTTCAATCGAATTCACTCCACCTATCGTTGGATAAATCACCAGCACTGCTTTAATCGGAGTATCCGTTGGTTTATAGACGATGGCCTCGTATTCATAAGCTTCCACTTTAGTTTTAATTTCAAAAGTTTCGTAGTGACGGCTATCGAACGTCTGGCCTTCTGGAGCAATGGCCAGTGCAGGTTGCATGAAAGTGAAGAGAGAACAGAATATGGTAATCAATACTGTCTTCATAACTAAACGCTAGGCCTCAAAAAAAGAGGTCGCAAGAGTTTTTCAAATGACGTTTTTACTGCAGTATCGGTAAGCTGTCTCTTATACACATCTGACGCTGCCGACGAAGGCTTCTGTGTAG
>CAXHHE010000468.1:0-2423 GCA_964016365.1 uncultured Bacteriovorax sp.
AGCTCTGTTGGAAGAGGGTTTTGAAAACTACACTTGGTTCTCGAATGTAAAAATCGACTCTGTTGATAACGTTTACTGGAAAGACCTTGGGTCTCCAGAAGCGATCTGGGAATTATCAGTCACTGAATTCCCGGTAGTCGTCACAATGGATGCGCACGGAAACTCTCTGCACGCAGAAGTTGAAGCAAAGTCAAACGATGCACTAAAGAAAGTTCTATAAGGATTTTTGTATGAACGAAATGCTTTGGTCGCCGTCAGAAAAAAGAATTGAATCGTCTCAGATGAGCGCTTTTATGAAAGCGCTCAATACTGAGTTTAATCTCAATTTAAAAAACTATGCGGACCTCCATGCATTTTCGGTTGGTAAAAAAGACCTGTTTTGGAAATTTCTTATTTCTTATTTTGGTGTAGCTTATGAAGGAAGCCTCGATCCAGCTCTGTTGGAAGAGGGTTTTGAAAACTACACTTGGTTCTCGAATGTAAAAATCAACTCGGCCGAAAACCTGCTTAAAAATGGGGCGGGCGAGGCGGTTGCTCTCAACTTTCAGCACGAATCAAAACGCACCAGAAAAATCACTTACAAAGAACTGCGCACTGAAGTTAAAGCACTTCAGACGTACCTGAAATCTGTAATGAAAAAAGGGGATGTGCTCGCAGCTTACATGCCTAACATTCCTGAAACGGCGATCTCAATGCTGGCCGCTTCTTCAATGGGAGGTGTGTTTACATCGACCAGTTGTGATTTTGGAATTGAAGGTGTGCTTGATCGCTTCGGGCAATCAGAACCTAAAGTCCTGGTGGCCGCAGTTGGGTATGAGTACGGCGAAAAGTACTTTGATCTTCAAGAGAAGCTTGTTGAAATTGAAAAGCGCATTCCTAGTTTAGAGAAAATTATCCTGGTGGATTTTTTAGGCAAGGGATACGAGATTTCGAAATTTTCGAAGGCCATCGATTATAAAGAAATCATCACGAAAAATACCGGCGATGATAAAATTGATTTCGTAAGAGTCCCTTTTGCCCATCCTCAATACATCATGTACTCGTCGGGAACGACGGGGAAACCAAAGTGTATCGTACACTCTCAAGGGGGGACACTTCTTCAGCTAGTTAAAGAAATGGGTCTTCACTGTGATATGACAGCGGAAAAAAAGATTCTTTATTTTACGACTTGCGGTTGGATGATGTGGAACTGGCTGATGGGCGGATTGTATTCTGGAGGAACAGTCGTTCTTTATGAAGGCTCTCCGGCAACTCCATCACCAGAGTATTTCTTCAATGTGATTGAAAGAGAGGGAATCAATATCTTTGGGACGTCCCCAAAATTTTTAAAAGCTTTGGAAGACACGCACGCGAAGTTTAAAGATTACCCGACACTGGAAACAATTCTTTCAACGGGGTCTCCTCTTTTACCGGAGCAGTACGACTTTGTTTATAACAAGATTAAAAAAGATGTTTTATTAGGAAGTATTTCCGGTGGAACAGATATCGTTTCATGTTTTATGCTCGCTTGCCCGATTCTTCCGGTTTACCGCGGAGAAATCCAGTGCCGAGGATTGGGAATGGATGTGAAGGCCCTTGATGAAAGCGGTAAAAGTGTCGTTGGAGTTGAAGGGGAATTGGTTTGTGCTCAAACTTTTCCAAGCAGACCGATCTATTTCTTAAATGATTCAAACAAAGAGAAAATCAAGGCCGCTTACTTTGACCAGATCCCGGGAGTATGGACTCACGGAGACTTTGTAAAAGTCACAGAACACGGCGGAGTGATTGTTTACGGGCGCTCAGATGCGACGTTAAACCCTGGAGGAGTCAGAATTGGAACGGCGGAAATTTACCGTCAGACTGAAGGTCTTGCCTTTATCCTGGACTCCCTTTGTGTTGGTCGCCCGGAGGAAGGGGATGTTGAGGTCGTGCTTTTTGTGAAGCTGAAACCCAATGAAGAGTTAACTCTAGAGCGCAAAAAACAGATTAAAGATTTAATCAAAAAGAATACGACACCAAGACACGTTCCGCGCGAGATTTATGTGGTCAAAGATATCCCGTACACTCGCTCTGGAAAAAAAGTGGAATTGGCGGTGGCAAGAGTGCTGGCAAAAAAACCGGTGACAAATCTTGAAGCGCTGACAAACCCGGAATCGCTGGAAGAGTATTACCAGTATCAGGCGTAATTATTTACCGAAAATTTTAGTTTTCATCTCTTCATACTCCTGTGGAGTAGGCTCTTCTTTGTATTTCTTTCTGAAAGAATCAAGCGCGCGCTCAAACTGCTCCTGCTTCATCACATCTTCCGATTTTATGGTCGTGTCGTTTGCTTCCATAATGGAGTCAGAAAGTTCTTTAAACTCTTCCAGGAATCTTTTCTTTTCTTCTTCCTGGTTTTCATCCAGCTTGCCGCTCATTTGGTCATTGAACTTATCGTAGTCTGT
>CAXHHE010000469.1:0-2403 GCA_964016365.1 uncultured Bacteriovorax sp.
AGATAACTGAGCGTCTCGTGGGCTCGGAGATGTGTATAAGAGACAGCCATTCTAGTGAATGAGTCCATCTTCTTGTTGAATAAGAAATTAAACAGAACCTTTGTCCATGAATCGTAGCTTGCCAGCGAATCGTAAAACTCTGGTGCGGCCTTTTTGATTTTTGGTTGGTTGATCCACGCCACGTTCATGAAGTCGTGGTGTTCATTGTGGTAACCCATATTGAAGCAAAGTTTATTAAGTGGTCCGTAGTAGCTGTATGTCTCTTGCCCTTCTTTTGTAATGAAGTGCTCTTGAATCCATCTTCCTCCCAATGGGTGAAGGCCTAGAGCAAAGAGAGTTGAGAAGGCAAGATACCAGAAGGCAGCAGGGCCTACGTACACATAGATCGCCACGTTGATAGCAACGTTGACTAATCCGTTAATCACCATCCATACGTTGAGAGGCTTGTAGAATTTTACTTTTAGCGGACGAAGCGCTTGAGAAAGAGAGAAGAACATCAGCCATAGTGCTTTCATGATGGCTGAGTTTCCAATGAAGTGACCTTCTCTGTAGCTGACGATATCCGGGTCATATGAGTATTCACCTAGGTGTTTGTGGTGAATCATGTGATATTTTCTAAAGCCCATTGCAGAAGGAAGAACGAGAGGGAAGTCGCAAACGATTCCCATCACTTTATTTCCGAAGGCAGATTTTAAAACCACGTTGTGCGTGCACTCGTGGATCATGACGTAAAGAGAGTGATTGGCGAAAGCTCCAACCAGGTAAGCAACAAGACCGATAACCCACCAGGCCTGGTCTCTTAGTAAGTAAGCAATCGCAAATTGAAATGAAACAACAAGGACAATGTAAAGAGCAGACAATCTATAAGGCCCGTAAAGATCTCTGACTTCTGGATGGCGTGCGAGAATCTCACGTCTTCTTTGAATGTGGTAGTTTGGCCCTTGGACAAAAATAAAATCGCGCTTGTTTTCCATATGGGGGCACATTAGCTCAAAGCGAAGGGTTTTAAAATGGCCCTCTGAAAGAAATTTTAATGATTTAAGTCGCCCTCTAAAGAATGGTTAAGATATTGAAAATAAAGCCGAAAAGAAATCATGTTTTGGACGTTTAAACACCCTTTTATGGCCCTTATCCTTAGTTACTTTTTAAGTACGACAGCTCTCTATGCTCAAGGCCAGAGCGATGAGGAGATTTTAAAATCCCTGGGGTTTGATTTTGTCCTGGATTCCAAGGCCTTAGTCTCTAAGAAAAATGCCCAAGGTTATTATGAATTGGGGCTGGGAATTGCGGTTGATCAAAGCTGTTTTAAGCTTTACCCGCAAAAAGAAATCGCAGTTATTTTTCAGAAGATGTTAGTGAGAGGACTCTCTTGTATGAAACGCGAAGAGCGCGGAGAAAATGTTAAAAGAGACCTGGAGTCTTTTCAGAAGCTTCTTTCCAATAGGTCAAATCTCTCAAAACTCGAGTGCGATAAACCTCTTCCTGATACGGCCTACGCCATTGGATCAAGTCCAGGCTCTTCTCGCAGGCACCCTTATATTTATCTTTCAAATATGGGCAATAAAGAATTCAAAGAAAAGCCTGCGTTCTTTCAGGGAGTGGTCTTCCATGAACTGCTTCATAACATCCGCTACTTTCACCACCCGGATGATATGGAGGTGACGTCGGCCTGTGAAGAGTGTTGTTTTGGAGAAATGACTGGAGATAAAAAACTAAGTGCCTGCAAGATTTGTGGTGGCGCTTACGAAACCATCAGCGACCCGGAATACATTAAGTCACTTTTAGTTTGGGACGGGCGTTTTTATGGAAGGCTCATTGTCGAAGAGCAATTTGATAAGGCCTTGAAAGACCCGGTTATCGTGAAAGAAGTTCAATTTAAAGAGGCGATGGAGTCTTTCTTAAAAGATTTGAAGTCACCAGTGGAAAGTAAAAAAGCTCTGGAGCAAGTCGATAGGCTGCTGGCCTTTGAGTTTGAAGCTGTAGAAAAAGAACTGTTGGCCTTGCCCGAAGGAGAAATCTCAAACCGCTATCGTTTTCTTTATTACCGATTAATGGCGATGGCCGCCAGAAGTCAGGGGAACCTGGCCCTGGAAAAAGCATACAAGACCAAGGCCGAAGCTTGCCGTGATAAGTACAAAAACTCTTAATTCTCTTTTTTCATGTAAGCGCAATAATTGGGACGGGGACCGATCTTAGGATGATTGCGGCAGGTGTCCGGGCGCTCGCCGTAGATAGTGCATCTTTTATTAGCGTCCAGGAAAAAGCACGAGCTGTCTGGCTTTTGGGCCAAGGTGAATTTTTCTGTCGAAGGCGTGTAGCGGGTGACCCCTGGATGTTTTAAGGCCTCTTTAATTTGTTCCTTTAATGACAATTCTAAATGAAACTCATCTAGGATTCCCATGC
>CAXHHE010000470.1:0-2397 GCA_964016365.1 uncultured Bacteriovorax sp.
CGTTGCCGCGATTTTTTAATTCTTTTTCATACTCTTGGGCCGCATCGATTGGGTTTTTAACCGCACCACGTGCCAGGCGCCACTTATAAAAAATTTCATCCGTCGTTAAACCAAGAAAAGCGATCTTTGTTCCATCAACATTGATTTCTTTATAAGGCTTAATTTTGCTGTTGATATTTTTATACTTAGAGCTCGCGTCCATATTGGCCACGATCAGAGAAAACTTCAGGTCGATTTCGCCTAAAATTTTATCCAGTTCTGCTGAACCCATCTGGTAGTCGTGATTTCCGAGCGTCCCAATGTCGTATCCCATTTCGTTATGGATGTTGAACGTCGCACGACCATCTTTGGCCATGTAATAGATGTTCCCTTCAAGGAAATCACCAGCGTCTACGGCAATCGTTTTGATTCCTTGAGCTTCAGCTTGCGCTTTATACATATTCATCAGCGCTTTTAAACGCGCCATTCCCCCTCTCGTTGTCGAGTGAGTTGAATTGTCTAAATAAGAATGTGTGTCATTCGTATGAAGGATTTGTAAAAGCTTAGCGTGAGAGGGAGATGATCCCATGAAGGCCAAAGCCACCAGAAAAATTGTAGTAAATGTTGATTTTTTCATTGCCGGAGCTTTATCCCGAAAAAAGAGTGTGGCGTCAAGGTTTGGAAGCCTTGACGCCACACATTTTCTCAATCTTTTCTTTAAATTTTAGTACCAGTATTTAAGCGCCAGACCCGCTGAAAACGAATCTTGGGTTCCCGTCGTCCAAAGGTACTTCGCCTGAAGACCTAAAGACAGGAAATCACTGGCCTTATTTTGGAGAGGAATATCAAAACCGGCCAGAGGTCCAACCGACCACTCTACATTATCGCCGTCAACAAACATTGGCCCAGTCGCGACCCCAACGAAGCTACTTCTTAATACAGGAATGTCTCCACCGAAGTTATAGCTTCCGCGCGCGAGCACTGAGGTTCTTTGTACGTTAGAGTCTCCAAGCTCTGCTGTAATCACTTCTGCCCCTAGCCCAAACGGGATGTAAGGTTGAAAGCCAACATTGATACCAAACTCTGGTGAAGATTCCGCATCACCATTTGGCGAGTTCACACCAGCAGTTAAACCCATGTGAATTTTGTACTCTGATTTATTTTCAACTTCTTTAGGTTCAGGGAGTGTTCCCTCTAATCTGCTTTCAACATTTCTTTTTTCACTCTCAGACATCTGCGCGAACGCTGTAAGTGATGAGGCCATAATTGTGAGAGTTAATAAAGTTTTGAACATGATTCTTCTCCGTAGTTAAGTGCATACTGCATTACTGAGTATGCTTTGATGTTGGAGTGAAATTGCAAAGCATATACCAACTAAACTGTGGCATTTTAGGGGGCTTTTTTGATGAATGTCCAAAATTGTCTTCTATAGATGGGGCAAATCTTCGGTTTCCTTATCATTATATACTGGCGCGAACTTTGCTCTTTTTTTGAACGGGAGATCGTGTGTGAATATGCGTTTAAAGATTTTATCCTACAATATTCATAAGGGATTCGATTGGAATAATCGAAAATACTGCCTGCAAGAAATGAAAAATCTTATCAACTCCTCTGAAGCAGAAATTGTTTTCCTACAGGAAGTTGTCGGAAAAAATGAGAACTTTAAGAAACAAGGTCTCATCGATACCCAGTTTGAATTTTTAGCAGATGAGCTCTGGCCGCATTTTTCCTATGCACAGAATGCACTGTATGATCACGGCCATCACGGTAACCTGATCCTGAGCAAATACCCTATTGAGACTTTTGAGAACCTGGATCTTTCAACGAATAGTTGGGAAAAAAGAGGAATGCTGGTTTGTAAAATTAAGATTCCTCCACTAAACAACAAACCTGAAAGAGTTATCTATGCAGCATGCTTGCACCTCAATCTCTTACATATGGGGCGCAAAATTCAATATGAAAAAATTAAAACTTTCGTTGAGCAAAAAGGTGATCAGAATGTGCCTTTTATCATTGCCGGAGACTTCAACGACTGGAATCAAAAATCATTTTTAGTTTTTGAAGAAATGCTTGGTATGCAGGAAGTTCATAAACAGATTAATGGAAGTTTTGCCCGCACTTTTCCGGCCAAAGTCCCTATACTCTGCCTGGACCGCATCTACGTAAAAAACCTGGAAGTCATCAACTCTCACGTCGTCTTCTACGACCAACACCTCTCTGATCATCTTCCCATCTTTTGTGAGGTGGACATCTGATGAAAAAAGAACTCTTTCCCGTTAGCAAAAATAACCATGTCGAATTCTATCAGGACGGCGATACTTATTATGAAAAGTACCTGGAAATGATAAGATCCGCTCAAAAAATTATTCATCTTCAGACTTATATTTTTGAGATTGACCAATTCGGCGAGCAAGTACA
>CAXHHE010000471.1:0-2395 GCA_964016365.1 uncultured Bacteriovorax sp.
ACACAGAAGCCTTCGTCGGCAGCGTCAGATGTGTATAAGAGACAGATCCATCTGTGCATTTTGCGCTTCTTTCGGACGCGCTTGAACCACACCTTTTGCCAGGATCACTGATTCAAGTGAACATTTTTTTAAGTCTTCGATGTTGCCTTTAAAATTAACAAACCCAAGTTGTGTCACACCATATTTATCGCGTAGGTCGATAAAGTGAAGTGAGCCAAGGTTTCTGTATTTGTTAACCCATCCGCACAGAACAACTGTAGAGCCCACGTCCGAATCTCGTAACTCTCCACAGTGATGAGTTCTTAAGAGTCCGTGGATTTTCGAGCTAGACATTTGCATTCTCCTTCAGTTTTAGAGACAATTCACTGGAAACTATTCCCAGGAATGCTAATGATCACTATATATCAAAAGGCTTCAAAGCTCATTAAAAATTTCGCACTCCTCACTGCGCTTTTGCCTCTGATAGCGTGGTCAAATGTCACTTACCAAATGGCCAATCCTGAGAATAAAAAAGTGACTGTGCGCCTGGCCTTAACCAGAGCAGAACACCAACAGGGCCTAAGCGGAATTAAGGATGCTGATTTTCCCGTAACGGAAGCTATGCTTTTTGTTAATGATTCCATGGGGACACGTCGTTTTTGGATGCCCGATACCTACTTCAAACTGGATATTATTTTTTTAGACTCACAACTAAAAGTCGTAGGGATTGAAAAGGATGTGCCGTTTCATCCTGGGCTTGCCGAGCCACCCGTTATTTACCGCACCAAATCTTACGAAGCGCAATTTGTCCTCGAGACTAAAGGCGGGTCGCCTTTTTCCAAAAAACTTAAGGTTGGGGATAAACTAAAATGGATTGGCCCTATCTCTCTTTCGGAAATAGTACTAAAAACTCGTCGCTCGCAATAAAGCCCAGATTGTCGCGAACCAGTCTCTTCTGGAAGCCTGAATCTGATCTCATGCGTTCGATCTCGCGAACCAGCTGCATATTTTCTTTTTTAATGTTTGCCAGCTCTGCAAGTTTTTCATTCACTGTGCCTTTTTGTGAATAGAAATCCGTCACTCCACCGTTAGCGAAGATCAGTCTTAAAATCATTAGTGCACAGAAAATCCATGAACCTTTCACTAACCATGTGACGTATTTTGGGTCCAGGTTCTTTTGCTTCTTGCGAGAAGTTGCAGATGATGTTGTGTAGCTAATTTGTGAAGCAACTTTGCGAGTCCCACGTTTAACTGGAACAAACTCTGTGTCTTCTGGTTTTGCCACTGAACGGCGGCTCACTACACTTGTCCCAGCTGGCGGAGGTGGAGGCGTTGTTGAAACGTTCTCTCTTACTCTCACACGAGGTCTTCTCGGCTCTTCTGACACAGAAGAAATTGGAGTCGCCTCTGCGACTTGAGCTTCAGCTTGCATTGTTTGAGGGCGAGCATATGGTCTTGGTTGCTCTTCAACAGGCTGATTAAAAAATGAAGCTTGTTGATGCTCTTCTTGTATTGGTTGAACTGGTTGTGGTTGTACTGGAGGAGCTTGGTATTGGGCCTGTGGCGCAGCTTGAGCTCCGGCCATTTGCGGTTCTTGACGTGATGCTTGTTTTGCGCGATTTCTTTCAATCGCTTTTCTTAAACGTTCATTGGCAATCGTCGATGGATCAACCGTATTTAAATCCGGCCCTGGTCTTACGCCTGCACTTTGCGCTGGTTGAGCGGCTTGTGGCTGAGGCTGTGCTTGCGGTTGTGGCGCAGCTTGAGAAGGAGTACGTAAATGGGCATCTCTTGAACGATCAAATGAAAATTCCAAGGCAAACATCCTGTAGTTAAGGAACTAAAACAAAACATCCTGTTGTTTTAATTCATTTTAACCGAGCTTGGTTTTGACTTCAATCCAAAACTTGCGCACAATGGCCAGTTCGTGGAAATAGTAAAACAGGGTGCGCCCCATAGAATTGTCAGGGAAATTTTCTAGTTCAGTATTGTTGATACCTTCTAAGAAAATATTCTTGAAAGAAACGAAACTTAAATGGTCAGGCTTTTGTGAAGCCACGGTAAAACTTTTATCGTCACAAGAAAATTCGCTGATCGGAAATGAACTGCGAAGTAATGTGCGCGCCTGATTCATTCTCAAGGCCGCTACACTCCCGTCTCCGATAGGACCAAGCTGAATGTATTTTTCTGCACGATTGATTCCATGAGAACGGAAGAAAATTTCAAAACGCCCTTGCTTGTGCCCGTTTTCATTAACGTCACTCACATCCATCCACCAGCTAAACCCAGGATCGCTGATGTTGCAAACAGCATCTTCCTGGTGCGGGAAACGGCGGTTGATGATCTGCTCTCTCACCGATTCGGCCAGTTCAAAACTTCTGGTTTCAAAAAACATAACCTGTGAAAAATCTGTCTC
>CAXHHE010000472.1:0-2393 GCA_964016365.1 uncultured Bacteriovorax sp.
ACAGAAGCCTTCGTCGGCAGCGTCAGATGTGTATAAGAGACAGGAGCTTCACCGTTATAGATTTCTTTGACGAATGCTACAAGCTTGTCATCGTAAGCAGAAAGAGGGTAGCCGTGGCCTCCACTTGCACTTTCTACAGTTGATTTAACACCGTAACCTTTGATTGTTTTAAAAACGATGGCCACTGGTTTTGCTGGGTTTGCTTTAGCTGATTCAATTCCTGCTTCAATCGCAGTGAATACTTTTTGTAGGTCGTGACCTTCAGCTACTTTGACAACATTCCATCCAAGTGGTGCCAGGGCTTCAAACGTTGGGTTCATTGAGAATGAATCGGCATCAATTCTTCCACCAAGTTTTGTATTGTTGTCTGAAACAATCATCACAAATGGATTCATTTTATTTTTAGCGGCAAGTCCCGGGATAGCAGCGAATGATTCGCGGGCTTCACCTTCCATTGCTCCACCATCAGAGATCGTACAGATCGTTACGCGGTTGTTGCCTACGATTTTATCGGCCATCGCTAAACCTTGAGCTTGCGGAAGACCTGATCCCAGTGGACCGTTAGAGATTAAAACTCCCTGTGGGTTTAGGTGAGCTTCACCGTGACCAGTTAATTTACTTTCGATACTTCTGAACTTGCGAAGGTCATCAAAAGATTGCCCATCAAATCCATAGTTCGCGCGAAGAGCGTAGATACCGTTTTCAGTGTGTCCGGCATCGTTAACAAAATGGAATTCTTCAAACCAGTTTTTATTTTTATCCGCAAACATTAGTGCGTGAGTTGCGGCCATGATTTCAGCAAAGGCAGCAGGTCCACCCCAGTGGCAAGCAGCTCCTCCGATTGTCGCGTGTTGATTCATCAGTGCTACAAGTGCACGAGTGGCGCGAGGATCAGCTACAGTGACATCCTGACCAGCTTTGTTCTTAACTGTCAGAGCATATTTTGGAGATTGTTTTGGGTTCGTTGCGAGCGATGCTTTAAAGTTGAGCGCTTTAATCATGGGGGAATCTCCTATGGGGTTAGTTGAATTGGTCTAAAATTTGGTAAAGCATAGCAAAACTTTGTGGCATTTTTTAGGATTATTTTCCTAAAGATTTATTATGCTTAGGGCCTAAAACTAAAGGGAAAAGTCCGAATATACTCACTTTCCCGTTATAAGGCCGAAAACCCTTAAGAAAATGGCCCACTTTCCGATAAAATCTGTTGTGAGGTAGAGCTATGTGCGAAATTTGTAAATCAGAAGGCAAAGACTACAGATTCCTAAATGGGACAAAAGATCATATTGTGACTCAGCAGCTTTATAAGGTTTATAAAAACTCAGTTGCCCCTGTGCGTTTATGCTATATCCACTCCATTGAACTTTTCATGATCGGTGAGAAGAGATTCCTAAGAGAGCACCTTTCTTTTGCGCGCGCTCTTGCGACTCGCTCAAAAAAATTATCTTCTGCTGCCGACTCTCCATTTGGCTTTTAGGTCTCAGTGTAGCTAAAATAGCTGCATGGAAAATCGAGACGTTTTACAAGCAAAAAGTTTTATTAACAATGAATGGGTTGGTCACTCAACGACTAATATTTTAGTTGTAAAAAATAAGTTCGACCAAAGCCCTCTGGCCACGGTGTCGTACGCTGATTCCTCTGAAGTTCAGTTCGCAATCGCCAACTCGGTTCAGGCCTTTCAGAGCTACTCTAAACTAAGCGCCGCTGAAAGAAGAGACTACTTGTTAAAGATCAGAGAAGGGCTTTTCCAGGAGCGCGATAAATTTATCAATCTCATCGTCTCAGAGGGTGGAAAACCCGTTAATTACGCCACTCAAGAGGTGGAGAGATCTCTCTTGATTCTTCAGTCGGCAGCTGATGAGGCCATCCGTGTAGGCGGAGAAGTGGTGCCAATGGATTTTGGTTTAGGCAAAGGCAAATCGGCCTACACTAAAAATTATCCGATTGGACCCATACTAGCGATTTCCCCTTTTAACTTCCCACTCAATCTGGCCATGCATAAAATCGCTCCGGCCTTAGCGGTTGGTTGCCCGGTGATTTTAAAACCATCACCTTATACACCACTAACAGCTCTTGCCCTGGCTTCATTATGTAAGCGTGTTGGTCTTCCGGCCGGCGTTTTAAACGTCGTGGTTTGCCAGAATGAAGAAGCGTCTCTAATGCTAAAAGATGAACGCTTAAAAATGCTTTCTTTCACCGGCTCTGCCGAAGTGGGATGGAAGTTAAAAAGCGAAGCAGGAAAGAAAAAAGTTGTCCTTGAATTAGGTGGAAATGCTGCCGTTATTGTCGATCGCACGGCAAATTTAGATGAAGCCGCTAAAGCGATTGCCATGGGTGCCTACAACTACGCCTGTCTCTTATACACATCTCCGAGCCCACGAGACGCTCAGTTATCT
>CAXHHE010000473.1:0-2362 GCA_964016365.1 uncultured Bacteriovorax sp.
CCGCGGGAACCTCGAAGAGTACAAAGAAGGACTTCTGGCCCGCTTTTACCTGCAAAAAGGGCCAAAAGAGTTCCCGAAAGTATTCTTGGTTGCTGAAGGAGAACTGGTTAAGAGCTTTCCACGCAAATCCTACTGGATCCTAAGAAAAATCCATATTCCCTCGGCCATTAAGCGCGACTCAAAGGTTTTAATCTCAACTTCCAATGAGCTTTTAAGAGAGCGTCCCCTGAAAATGAGAAACAAGCACGTAGTGATTTCTGATTCTCAGTATCAGGACGTGGATGATTACATCGATCAAAACCAGGAAAATGTCCCGGCGAGGCTGGTCAAAGAAGACAAACCCTATGCGGCGTCAGCAGATATTTTTGAGCGCGACGAAATTAAAGACGTTACTCCAGAGACAGATGTCCTTTTGACGACCTATGAATCGTACAAGAAAAAATCAGGCAATTACTACAGCGATGACTACGGTGATTTGACGGCCCAGAAGTATTTTATCGGCAATAAGCAAGTGGCCCTGGGTGATATTAAAAAAGCTGAAGATAAAAAACTTTTTGATTCTATGAGCGATGGGTATGAGAAAAAAACCAATGGCATGAAATACGGAATTAAAAGTTTTTATAGCGAGCAAGCAAGAACTCCAGGACTTCCGGAAATCGGAGAAAAAGGGGTGGAAATTTCAACTTATGCCCGCATGAAAGAAGATGCCAAGCTGGCCGATCAGGTTGACCCGAGAGCAATGGCAAAGATGAAACGCGATGGAGATCAGTGGTCGTCTGACATGGATGATGCTGCTTTAAGACGCTATTTCATTCAAACGGGAATGGAAAAAGAAATCAGAAGAAGAGATCTGGCCCTTAATGAACTTGAAGGCCATGAGATCATGCTTCATTATTCAGGTTCAATGGTTGCTCATGGTAACACTCAAGACCCAAATTATCAGGGGCGTGGTTATAGCTTAGGTATCGCTTATGACCTGCATTTAGCACGCACATCGGCTTCGCTTAAAAAATGGTCGCTGCAATTTTTCCTTGAACGTGGTGTAACTGAATACGACACAGGAGAGTTTAATGCGCGCTCGGAAGAAACGGACTACGGGGCCTACCTGAATTATTATTTTATCAACAATCCACTGACTTTAAATTCGTTTATTTACCTGGCCGGAGTTGGGTTTAAAAATGGAAGTGCCAGCGTGTCTTCACCTGATCTCTCAAAAGAGTATTCCTATCAACTTTTATCTCCCTCACTGCAGCTAATGACTAAATACCGCTTCCGCTCAGGTGACCTGAAGGAAGATACAGTCAATGTGGGTGTGAGTGTGAACTTTGGGGTCAATCTCGACATGAAAAATCTGTCGGTCATTGACCGCGTAGATGACAATATTAATAGCAAAATTTCTGTCACTGACTTAAAATATATTCTAGGAATGAGCGTTTATTTTTAGGATGAGGTTTTCACGGATGAAAAGATCATTATACTTTGTTTTACCTGCCGTTTTTGCTTTCAACGTAACGAACGTCAGCGCTTTAGAAATCGATGAAAAATTGACTCTTCGTTTTTTAAAAGTTTCATCAACTAAAAAAACAGTACTTGTTAACCGCGGCGGTGAAGATGGGCTAGTGGTCGGAGATCATGCCAAGTTTTTTATCACAGCAGGTGTTGTGGCCCGTGGTGTGGCCGAAAAAGTTTCTCCTTCAAGATCGGTCTGGTCGCTCTATAGAATTGTTGATCCAAATGAAATCACTCAGGATAAAGTCCTTAACCTGAAGATCGCGACTCCGGTAAAAATCACAGATGACCCAAGTAAAAGTTTAAAAGAAGAGCCGATTCCTGGTGGCACTGAAACGATGAATGTTGAAGACAATTCAGCAGATGGTGGAAATGATGACATCGTAGTAAGCGACGCTGATAAAGACGAACTAAAAGGTCTGGGACTGGAAGAAGACATGTCAGTGTCTTCGACCAAGTCAGTGCCAGCAAAAACAACAAGCAGCTCTAAAAAAACCAAATCAGCTCCAGTTATTGAAGAATCCGCTCCTGTTTATTCGTCAAATACATCGAAAACTTGGGAGGCCTGGGGAACTTTATACGTGAATTCTCTGTCTGGAACGGTCGAAAGTGATACGACGACATCATCTTCTACTGCGGCCTCTGGATCGACAATTGATTTCTCCGCTGGGATTGAAAAATATTTTTTAACATCATCAAGCTTTTTTAAAGAGTTTTCTCTTTCTCTTTTTGCACACAAGAGAACAATTGAAACCGGTGACGATGTTAAATCGACGAGTGATTGGTTTGAATATGGGGTAGGAGCTAACTATCACCTGTCTCTTATACACATCTCCGAGCCCACGAGACGCTC
>CAXHHE010000474.1:0-2360 GCA_964016365.1 uncultured Bacteriovorax sp.
GATAACTGAGCGTCTCGTGGGCTCGGAGATGTGTATAAGAGACAGGGGAGCAAAGAAACTCAAAGTTATCCTGGACCATGAGGTGCATCTGCTTAAGGCCAACAATAAACACAACATCAAATGTTTTAAGGGAAAAAGTGTCGAGCTTCTTCCTAGAGAGAAAAAGAAGGTGGAGTTTAATATCCCACTAAAGCCGGTGACCACGAGAACTTATTATAGCGGTCAGCATTTCTGGAACATCAAAGTTAACGGTATCAGCGAAGATAAATTGTCATTTACCTTAAAAGTTTAAGAGGGGAATTTATGAAAAATGCACTGGTTTTACTTGCGCTTCTGACGAGCTTTAAAGCTTTTTCCTGGGACGCTCCGGAAATTTTAGAGAACGCCTGTTATGAAGGTTGTACGGAAAAAATGGAGACGATGTATTCGACTTTTCTAAACACTCCGACGGCACCGAAATTTATTCCGGGAATGTATTCTGGAGAGTGCAATCATCTTTCACCTTCATTAGACCCGGACACAACTCATTATATTGGAATGCTTTTAAACACTGACGCCAAAGGAGCTTACATGTCTCCGGTGCTGCAATTTTTTGGCGACAAAAATGATATGGCCGACTGGTCACTGGAAGATGCAAAAAGAGAAATGAGTCCTGATTGGATTGAAGCGGGACGAATCACATGGCATTCGACATCAGCGACGGCCCACGTTGAAGATGCCGAAGGTTATCCGGCCCTGGTTTACTGGGCAAGGCAGAACGTTGAGACAAAAGAGATTTATTTCTTAGCGTGGCTGCGCGGATTTTCTTATGCCTTCTGTACTTTAAAACCAAATGTTAATGGACTGCCATAATGAAAAAAATGATTTTACTGCTGGCGATTTTTTCAACAACACTTCAGGCGAAAACATACATTTCTGAAGGGCAAAAGTTTACAGTGGAAAAACTCTTTACCGGCAAAGATGTGATTTGGGGTTTTGATTTCTTAAATCCAGAGGAAATCGTCTTTAGTGAGCGAGATGGCAAGTTTCGTTACCTGAATTTGAAAACAAAAGCGACTCATGAAATAGCTGGCGCTCTGAAAGTCTTTACTGATTCTCAGGGCGGACTTCTGGATGTTTATTTCGATGCTAAAAACAATGATCTCTATCTGACATACTCAGAGCCGGTAAAAGGCGGAGCAACGACGAGTTTATTTAGAGGAAAGTTATCTGCCGATAAGAAAAAAATAGAGGGAGCAAAGCTTTTTGAATCAAAAGCGATTGCTTCAGGTGGGATTCACTTTGGTTCTCGCGTCGCGATTGATAAAGATGGATTTATTTTTATGTCAGTAGGCGAGCGCAATAAAAGAGACCGCGCGCAGGATTTAGACACTCACCAGGGAAAAATCCTGAGGCTTACCAAAGAAGGGAAAGCTCCAGAAGACAATCCATTCGTAGGCAACAAATCGGCCCTTCCTGAAATCTGGTCGTATGGGCACCGCAATCCCCAGGGATTAGTGATTGATTCAACAGGCACGCTTTGGGAAGCAGAGTTTGGACCGCGCGGAGGCGATGAAGTCAACGTGATTGAAAAGGGAAAAAACTACGGATGGCCGGTAATTACTTATGGAAAAGAGTATTGGGGGCCATCAATCGGCACGGCTAAAAAAGAAGGGATGATGCAGCCCTTATTTTATTGGACTCCATCTATCAGCCCTTCGGGACTAATGCTTTATGAAGGCTCGGTCTTCCCAAAATTTAAGGGGAATTTATTCCTGGCCACACTCTCAGGAAGTCATCTCCACCGCGTCGTAATGGACAGTAATCGCAAAATGCTAAGGGAAGAGAAACTCTTGGAGGATTTAGAAGACCGTTTTAGACAGGTAAAACAGGGGCCAGATGGATTCATTTATTTATCTACGGATAGCGGGCAAATATTAAGACTTGCGCCTGAGCAGTAGGGTTACTGTTTGGTAACCCTTCTTAGTCAAAAGACAGACGGCCGAATTCTCCAATGACAAAGATGGTAAAAAGGAAGAAAATGAGAGTACATTTTTAATCTCTTTTTCAAGGTTTTACCATATGTCAGTAACGATCACTAGAAACCCTAATCTTTCAAAAGCAGGAAAACATCCCGAGTTTGAACACCTTCTCAAAAAAGAGTTTGGCGATTCATGGTGGACAGGTCTTGCTCCTGATAAATGTCCAGGTTT
Source organism: uncultured Bacteriovorax sp. (assembly GCA_964016365.1). Taxonomy (GTDB): domain Bacteria; phylum Bdellovibrionota; class Bacteriovoracia; order Bacteriovoracales; family Bacteriovoracaceae; genus Bacteriovorax. The sequence continues at coordinate 2,193 of CAXHHE010000474.1, forward strand.
TGATCAGGAAAGAAATTGTTTAGTGGCGCTGCCACTTTTAAATTTAAAAACAGCAACCCGCGAAGATATTCTCGCTTACTTCAACAACTCATGGACACTCACCGAACTTCTTTTTCAAAGTTTAAAAGTTGAAGAGGCCTACATCAGACCTCCATACCACGCTCTTCG
>CAXHHE010000475.1:0-2357 GCA_964016365.1 uncultured Bacteriovorax sp.
GTCGGCAGCGTCAGATGTGTATAAGAGACAGTCACTAAGGCCTATCTTTGGGTTTTAAAAGATAATCCAACGATTAAATTTTATGAAAGTACGGGCGGGCGTTTTAATGGGCACACAAAAGAAGACGTGATTGCCGGCCAAAAAGTGACTGAGCTTTGTTATGTCTGGGACAACCTTGATTTGGAGAAAAAACATGAATAAAAAGTGGATTCAAATCATGGGCTTGGCCATGAGTCTTCCTTCGACAATTTTTATTGCGGCCTGGGGGGCTTTCCAACTCGTCAAACTCGGGATAATAAGCAAAGTCGTAGCAGTTTTAATCTTCCTGGCGATTGTAGGAAACATCTTGTTCCTCATGGTTTATTATGCATATAAGCGCAAAAATTGATTTCAAAAAATACGTACTCTTTTCAAGCATTTTGCTAATCATTTCCTATTTTTTATCCAGAAATTTCGAAGAACTTAAAGTGATGTTGACCATTTTCTTAGCGGCGTGCCTAAATCAATATATGTTGGTTAAGGGTGTTGAGAAGGTCACAAATCAGGCCGCGGGCAATGGCGAGGCAGATAAATCAGGGCTTATTGGGCTTTTTATTGGAAAAGCAATTGTGCTCATTGTCGCGCTAACTTTAGGTGTACAAATCATGGGAAAAAGGATAATAATTCCAGTGCTAATTTATGTATTACAAATAGTTGTCCTCTACCTCAGTATGAAAAAACCTGTGGCAGAACAAGGGTCTAATAAATGAGAAAAATTTCACTCGTATCACTTCTTGCACTTCTTTCATCGAATGCACATGCATCTGGTGGTTTCACTTGGGTAACTCAGTTTGGTCACGCGACTGGATTAGATCACTTCTTTGAACACCTAACTGGAGTTCATCACTACGATCACATTTTAACTTTCATCCTTGTTCTACTAGCTTTAGTACTAACTGGTGTTTACTACCGTGCTAAAACTAAGAACATGGACGCTGCAGTTATTCCTGATAAAGGAATCACATACAGAAACATCGTTGAACTATATGGTTCATTCATCTACACACAAGCTCGCGCAGTTCTTGGAGAAAAAGATGCTCCTAAGTACTACTCGTTTGTTGCGACAATGTTCCTTGTTATCTTCGTATCGAACATGGTTGGGTTAATTCCAGGATTCCTTCCACCAACAGAATCAATCAACACAACTCTTGCAGTTGGTGTGTTCTCGTTCATCTACTTCAACTTCAAAGGTTGTAAAGAACTTGGAACGCTTAATTACCTTAAGCACTTTGCTGGACCTCTATGGTACATGGCGATCTTAATCTTCCCGATCGAGATCATCTCAACATGTATTCGTCCAATCTCTCTAGCTCTTCGTCTTTACGGAAACATGTACGGGGACCACATGGTTCTTGGAACATTCTCAAACCTAGCTCCACTATTAGTACCAATCGTATTCATGGTTCTAGGGATCCTGGTTTCTTTTATCCAGGCTTACGTATTTACAATGCTATCAATGGTTTATATTAGTTTAGCGACTGCTCACCACGATCATGGTGATCATCACGCTCATCACTAAGAAAAAACCGAACTATTAACTTTTTTGTCTAAGGAGACAAACAAATGAAAAAGCTACCTTTAATTTTCTCTTTCCTAGTTCTAGTTGGTCTTGTTGCTCAACAAGCATACGCTCAAGGTGCAGAAGGCGCAGCAGCTGCTGGTCTTAACACTGTAGCAATCAAGTACATCGCTTACTTCTTCGCTCTAGGGATCGCTGTTTTCGGTGGTACACAAGCTCAATCTAAAGCTGCTTCAGTAGCTCTAGAAGGAATCGCTCGTAACCCAGCTGCAGCTGACAAAATCCAAACTCCAATGATTCTTGGTCTAGCACTTATGGAATCACTTGTAATTTTCGCACTTATCTCTACTTTCCTTGTGTAGTCTGCCGAAAAAACGCGTAAGCGTTTTTATTGGTTGATGGCAGGTAAAGGTCGATCTTCTTTAATGAGTTCGGCAGACCATGCCAGCCACTTAAAAATATAGATAAAAAGAAGGGAGCTTTCGGGCTCCCTTTTTTTATGCCTAAAAAGTATTTTTCCATAAATTAGAAATTCCTGTGAAAGTGCAATGGTGCACTCTTCTCCACGATGGTGGATTCATAAGGCGAATGCCTTTTGTATAAAGATGGGCCAACAAATAAAAGGTGGCACAAAGATCTGATACAAAAAACACTCAGGCACGTTAAGACCCAGATCATTTTGAAAAAACTAGAACTAGCTTTTGCAAAATAGAAACTGAACTCTTTAAATTCTAGAAAAAAGGCAAAACAATTCCTGTCTCTTATACACATCTCCGAGCCCACGAGACGCTCAGTTATC
>CAXHHE010000476.1:0-2355 GCA_964016365.1 uncultured Bacteriovorax sp.
TTTCAACCCTATCACCCAAAGTCAATCTGGGGCTTGCACCGGCCGTTAACCTGGAGCTGGGAGCAAGATTCAGAATGAAAAAAGCAAAGAGTGAAGCTGACCTGATGTCGGCCAAAGTTTTTGACCTTCACGGGGCAAATTCCAACTCTCTTTTTGCGGGACTTAACTTAACAATCTAGTGACAACATTAAAAAAACCTCTTTATTTCTGTAACGAATGCAAAAAAGTAGTGGGTCATCTCGATGACCTGCTCTTTGTTGATGAATACTCCCTTAAAGGCTTCTGCTCTGAAGACTGCATCGAAGACTTTTATTTTCCACTCATTAAATATTATGAAGTGATGGAGAGTTCTCTTCGAAAAAAACTTAACCTCTTAGATGAGGCCGTCAATCAGATCGTCGATCAGGAGATGGTGGAAGAAGTGCTGGCCACTCCGGATGAAATTTACCGCCAGAGCAATGAACTTCATGAAACCTATTACAATTTTATAAAGCACTACTCACACTCCTCGGTGATTGTCGTAACCAGCGTCTATCGCAAAGAAGCGTCTTTTGTCTTTTTGACAACCAGAACCAGCTCCAAGGCCTTAATTAACGAATTTAGAACTGGAGAAGAAGTGCGCGATTGGTTTTCTTCTTTAAACGAAGAAGAGGCACCTACGGGCATGATGAGTGTATCCGAAGAAGAGCTTGCGGCCGGGATGGAAGAGGTCGATGCTGACGAGGACATGATCTTTCTTCAGCTCCTGGAAAGTAAAAAATCAAAAGTTCTTGCTGATATCCTGATTAAAAGAAAAGACAACGATATTCCTTTTGAAGACTACTCAGGGTACGAATCTTGTTTCCAGGAGACCCTGGATCAACCGGATGAAGTCTTTGAAACCCGCGACAATGAAGGGGATAAACTCTTTCATTACATTAAATCATTTTCGATGGGCACTCGTGCAGATGAGAGCTTTTTCTACATTGTCATTTGCCTGAAGAGAAATTCAGACAATGCTACGACAAATGTCTACCCGATTCTGGCATTGCCGACGATTGATATGGAAATGTGTCAGGAATTTAGGACCGGTACAAGATTGACCGGCCCTCTACAAAATTAGAATTGATTAAAAAGATTTTAGAACGTACTGGCCGACAGTTTTGAAGGCCTGGCAGTAGTAAGCGTTGTTGTACGCTAAAGCGTTCATACAAGTCTTATAGGCGTCTAACGTCATCATTGTACGGTTGTATGGTGATGAGTAGTAGTAGCTTGTGTCCTTAAAGAACATGACAGAGTTAATAAGTGCACTGCTGTACTGAGTGTATTTTACGAAAGTGATTTTCTTGACAGTTTTTGGATCAGAGAATGTCCCGCACATTGGGTTACCAACGTAAATCGAGTTAGATCCGCTTGTCGTGTGTGGGATAAAACAAATGCTCACATCCCCAGAACTTCCGACAGGAGGAGTTTTAACTTGCATGTAGAAGCTGTTTTTATCAGTACTACTTTGGCATAGAGTGTATGAACCAAGGTGAGTGCTTGTCGATTCAAATCCATTGACTCCGTCAGTAGAGAACTTACAGTGAGAAGCATCTGAAGGAATGTTTGTGTTGGTCGTTGTTCCAGTTGTATTGTCTGTCGTTGTTCCACCCAGATCAATACCGCTGCCAGTTGTCGTTCCATTGCCAGTTAGTGAGTTTCCGCTTTGAGATGAAATGATTGATCTTGCAGACCTAGGTGAGTCACAAGATGTTGCAAAGATAGCGGTAGAGACTAGCAATACAAGTGTTGGAATGTGTTTTTTCATAAAATTACCTTACCCCAAGAAGGTGTGGCCTATTAGTTCATTAAACTCTTCGGCTATTATTTTAAATAGTTTAGCCAAAATCGAGGGACCCCCTAATCTTAATGCTTTAACGAGTCGATAAGGGGTTATGTTAAAAAAGATTATTTACCTGATCATAACACTGGCCCTTTTGGGAGGAGCTGGCGTCCTGGTGGCGATTGCCCCATACCACATCTATACCCTGACGTTGACGGAAGGGGTGAACACGCAGTTTTTACAAATGAAGCCAACCAAAGCAGTGTTTTATGACGGTGAAACAATCGACGTTAAGATCCCAGAGAGAATGGATGATGAAAGACTGTATCAGAGTGTTCATTTTGGGCATTTTGAAATGCCGATGCCGATTAACCATTCGCTTTTTTCTTTAATTCCTATTATTCGTATTGAAGCTGCAGGACCGAGGCTTGGAGCAAGTTTTCAAAACTCTAAAAACGTAGAATTTTTTAGTTTTATGATAGAGAGGCCTTATAAGTTTGAAACAACTTCAGGCTGTCTCTTATACACATCTCCGAGCCCACGAGACGCTC
>CAXHHE010000477.1:0-2350 GCA_964016365.1 uncultured Bacteriovorax sp.
GATAACTGAGCGTCTCGTGGGCTCGGAGATGTGTATAAGAGACAGACGTGAACGATTCTCATCTTAAAAGTCATCCAGGCAATATGCCTTTAAAGAAATTAGTGTTATTCTCAAAAATCAATATATACTTTATATATTAAATATACTTCGAATTAGGGGACGGACGTGAAATATTTATTTTTTCTTTTGAGTGCTGTTGTTTTCTTATCAGGATGCTCAAGTAATTCGATTTCTGATTATCCTCGCTACACTCAGCACGTGGCAAAGGTGATGGAGAACCAAGAGGCCAACAACCCTGCGAGCGCATTAAACTCTGAAGTCCCAGATATGTCAAAAATCCCCCAGTATATGGCCCCTGGGCATTTGTTCACAATGTCTCACTCGAGTGACAGCAAACTAAGCGGAAAGTTTAGAGCTGACTTCAACGGAATTCTACAACTGCCATACAACGTAAATGTTGATGTAACGAACAAAACTTTTGCCGAAGTAAAAGAGACAGTACTTAATGCTTATAGAAAATTTTTCCAAAAAGGTGTTGAGAGCGTAAATTTCACTCTGACTTCAAAAGACTACTGGGTAGAAGTAAGAGGTCTGGTAAAAAAACCAGGACGTTATTTAGTACGCCCTTCAGACACATTGGATCTTGTTGTTGATGCAGCAGGTGGAGTGCAGGGAGATATCAGCGTAGATTACTTCACAGCTTCTTTAAAACAATCGACTTTTGACTATCAGGTTTTATTAAACCGCTACTTCGAATCATCTGAGAGTGTAGATAAAATCAGATGGCTTGGTGGTGACAGTGTTTTTGTTGCCAAATTAGATAGTCTTGCGGGAGCTAGCCGTGAAATTCCATTCGTCACAATGCTTGGTGGTGTCCAAAAACCAGGTAAAGTTCTTCACCAAAAAGATGCCGGTCTTTATTACTACATCGAAAAATCTGGTGGACTGGTTCAGGGGCTTGGTTACAACGAGTGTTACGTTTTCAGAAACACAAAAGAAGGTGTGAAGAGAATCAACTTCTCTTTTGATAAACCAGAAACAATACCTGTGATTTTCCCCAACGATACGATTTATATGAACTCAAAAATCGAAACAGAAGGGGATACTTGGTTAAACCGCTTTGGACAGATCGCAGGTATCATTTCAACTGCAGCCTTGTTAATCATCGCCCTATAGAATGAAAAATCCTTGGTCTCATCTTTTTCTCAGGTCCTCTTTTTTTGCTCTTAAAAAAGAAGAGGACCTGGATGCTTCTCTAAAAATCGAACATTCAAAACTTCAATACGACAGTGCTGTTGATGGATTTCATCCAAAGAGAAAAGACGAATTTCTTCTCGGAAGACTTTGTGCTGCAAAAGCATTTTACGAGTGCACCAAACAACCACTTTACGATTTAAAAAATAACCCAGACCGCTCGCCAGCATGGCCTTCAGGAGTAGTCGGAACCATTTCTCACAATGAATTCTGGGTTGGAGCTGCGGTTGCAAAAGACAGCGATCTTCTGGGTGTAGGAATGGATTTTGAAGTCATGGGAAGAACAAAACTAGAACTCGCCAAACAAATCAGGAGTGGAGGCGATCTTCTTTCTCATCCCCAATTCTCCGATGAAGAACTGCTGACTCTTATTTTTTCTGCAAAAGAATCTCTTTATAAAGCTCTCTATCCTCAAGTTAAAAAATTTTTTGGTTTCGAAGATGCCTCTGTTACAGAAATTGATTTGGATAACGGAAGATTCGTCATCAATTTAATCAGTGACCTTAACCTCAATTTAGGCCCAAAATCACGGTTTTCATTCGAGGGCCGCTTTACAGTGGACAATAAAACCTGTTTAACTGTGCTGGAACTGTCTCACTAGAAAACCTGATTCTAGTTGGATTTTTCCGGACTAGTTCAAAAGATTTTTTAGCCCCCATTTGGGCATTTTAAAAATCAGTGACTTAGCCTGAGAATTTCTGACAAATTTGCTATGAAAACTTTACATTTTCCACACTTTACCGATAAGGGAGTGATGCTTAATGTTATAATTTAGCGATTAATTATTTAGTCATTCGTGCAATTTTAACCAGGACCCCGGGCTTGTTTATCCATTCGTTATTCGAAAAAACAGCTGATGAAAAAGAGAATGCGATCGCATTGTCGATGGGGGATCGCGCGTGCACTTATGGTGAACTAGAAAAATTATCCAACAAGATTGCTCATGTTTTAAGAGAGAGCGGTGTTGCTCCTGGCGACGTTGTTGGTGTCTCGATGAAGCGCTCGTTTGAATTAGTGGCCACAGTGATTGCTATTTTAAAAAACGGAGCTGCTTATCTTCCGCTTGATCCTGCTGTCTCTTATACACATCTCCGAG
>CAXHHE010000478.1:0-2349 GCA_964016365.1 uncultured Bacteriovorax sp.
CGAGATAACTGAGCGTCTCGTGGGCTCGGAGATGTGTATAAGAGACAGCACCTCTTTTCATAAAAATTAAGAAAAACACAGTGATTGATTTCCCAATCAGTATCGTGCACATGACGGATGAAGCGGGAGTTAACAAGATTGTTTCTCCTCGTATCACCATCGTTGCTGAAGAATTTACGAAGGCCGCTTTTGTTGAAGTTTTCACTTCAACTCAAAACCTGCTTTTCCAATACACGACAAACGCGGCGACTCTTTTTGAGCTAAAAGAAAACGCCTTTATCGAACACGTAAAAATTCAGAACGAAGCCACTGCTTCAACTCACATTGGTTTAACCAAAGCTTCTGTCGCTAGAAGTGCTCAGTTTAAATCAATGACAGTAGACCTTGGGAACTTCACATCCCGCCACAATATCGACGTTGAAGTTCGCGGCGAAGGTGGAGACACGCAAGTTAATGGTCTTTTTGCTCTAAAGAAAACTGAACACGCTGACGTTTTCTCAAGCATTAACCATTTAAGTGCCCACACGACTTCTGATCAGCTTTTCAAAGGAATTTTAGCTGGTGAATCTCATGGAGCTTTCACTGGGAAAATCTCTATTGCTAAAGATGCCCAGCTAGTTAACTCAAACCAGTTGAATAAAAACCTGATGCTTTCTAAGAAAGCTCACATCGACACTCGCCCTCAGCTTTTAGTTTCTGCAGATGACGTCAAGTGTGCCCATGGGGCGACGATAGGTCAGCTTTCAGCTGAAGAAGAGTTCTACCTTGAGAGCCGCGGGATCAAAAAAGACAAAGCAAAAAGAATGCTTTGCCACGGTTTTGCGACAGATGTTCTTTATAAGATTGATAATCTTGAAATCCAGAAGCTGGCGATTTCAATGCTTGAAGAAAGCTTTGAGCGCATTGCTTTAAGTGAGATGACTCTATGAGTACTTTAAACGTAGAAAAAATCAGAGAAGACTTTCCACAGTTAAAAACAACTGTGAATGGAAAGCCTTTGGTTTATCTGGATAACGCCGCTACGACGTTAAAGCCAAAAGTGGTTATCGATCAGATGACAAAACACTTAAGCCAGGACGTGGCCAATGTTCACCGTGGGATCCATACCCTTTCTGAAATGGGAACAAGACAATTTGAGGAAACAAGAATTGCTGTTCAACATTTCATCAACGCCCCTCAAGCTCACGAAGTGATTTACACCAAAGGAACAACGGATGCGATTAACCTTCTGGCCAACTCTTTTGGCGAGAGATTTCTAAAAGCAGGAGATGAAATTCTTCTGTCTCAAATGGAGCACCACTCGAATATCGTTCCATGGCAGATGATTGCTGAGAAAAAAGGCGCGAAAGTTGTCGTGATTCCAGTTAACGACAAAGGCGACATTGTTTTAGAAGAATACAAAAAACTCCTGAATCCAAAAGTAAAAATGGTTTCAGTTGTTCACACATCAAACACTCTGGGGACAACAAACCCGGTTAAAGAAATGATTAAGCTTGCTCACGCTGTTGGCGCAAAAGTCGCAATTGATGGAGCTCAGTCAATCGCTCACCAAAAAGTCGACGTCCAAGATTTAGACTGTGACTTCCTGGTCTTCTCTGCTCATAAAATTTACGGGCCAAATGGTCTGGGGATTTTATACGGAAAAGAAGAGCTCTTAAATGAAATGCCTCCTTACCAGGGTGGCGGAGCGATGATTAGTGAAGTGACGTTTGAAAAAACCACTTACAACATCCTTCCCAATAAATTTGAAGCAGGAACTCCGGCGATTGCCGAAGTGATCGCTTTTAAAGCGGCCATTGATTACGTTCAAAAGCTGGGCATGGACAATATCTATAACTACGAGCACGAGCTTCTTGCTTATGCGACTAGCGAGTTAAAGAAAATCCAGGGCATCCGCTTTATCGGTGAATCAGAAACGAAGTCAGGAGTTCTCTCATTCGTTTTAGAAGGCGTTCACCCTCATGACCTGGGAACTCTTTTAGATAAACAAGGTGTAGCGATTCGTACGGGACATCACTGCACGCAGCCTTTAATGAAACGTTTTGGCATCACTGCTTGTGCCAGAGCTAGTTTTACTTTCTACAACACAAAAGCAGACGTTGATGCATTAGTAGCAGCGATTAACAAAGCAAAAGAATTTTTATTATAGAGGTTACCTATATGACAGAAGCAGAAACAAATATGGAAATTGATATCGATATTCAGCCGACGCCAAATCCAAACGCGCTGAAATTCATCCTGAACTACCCGGTAAAAAATCAGGGGAATTCAACTTATAAATCTCCAAGTGAGTGTGGAGAAAACAAACTGGCCCTTGAACTCTTCAAAGTCAGAGGAATTGATCAGCTG
>CAXHHE010000479.1:0-2318 GCA_964016365.1 uncultured Bacteriovorax sp.
TACACAGAAGCCTTCGTCGGCAGCGTCAGATGTGTATAAGAGACAGCAAATCATCTTTGTAAGAATCTTTTGTTGGTCATCGAGAAACTTCGAGACTTTCTTCTTTCCTTTTTCCTCGCATGTTGGACCTAAAGCTTCAGAGTCTGAATAAGATGTCTTATGGTCTTTCACATTGTAAGCGACGTCTTTACTGATCACATGCACACGCATGTTCACCATTCCCGCTGATCGCAGAGTCTGACTTCCATCATCCTGATTAGAAAGATATGGTGAGGTTGAAGTGAAAGAACAATACTGGCAATCAAGAATCAAACTTGGAACCTCAGCTTCCTTCCCTGACTTTTTAAGCGAGATAAAACGATTGTCTCCAATTCCTTCGAGCTTGGAGTTAGCATCCAAAAAAACAATGCTTGATTCTGGATGCTCCGAGAGCTTAACCAATGACCTGGTTTGCACTAAACCTCTGATCCTATCCCCTGTTTTTAACTTAAAATCAGAGTGAGCATCATTGGCAATAAAAAGGTTTCTCGCCTTTTCAGGTTCATTCATCATGTAGTTTGTAACGACTGATCCTTCTGCAGAGAGCTTATCATCGGCCATCCCACAAAGAGTCACTGGCCTGATTGATTTAGTACTCTCTGGTTTCTTTTTTAAATCAGGAAGCCTGGTGTTTAAATCAAACGTCCATCCCTGAGTCAGGGCATCGTTTCTGATGTCGGTATACACCAAGGCCTTTCCCGGCTCACGGATTACTTTTGTGTCTTCTGTTTCTTGCGTGAAATGAACGACACCCGTTCCAAAAACTTCGGCCTTTCCATCTTTCACCACAAGCCCGGTTTTTTCTTCCAGACAAATCCCAACGATCTTATCGTCTTTGTAATCTTCAATTGCTTTTGCCTGCACAGCGAGGATTCTTCCCAGTCTAGCGCGCTCACCACAGTGAGTGTCGACAATCACTCCTGGAACCAGGTTTAAAAAGTCATTATGAATTCCTGAAACTGATGGATCAACTTTATCGTTTAAAAGTGGTGAATGCGAATCTTGCATAACATCTTTACTGGTAAAATCCTGTCCGCCAGTCATTGAGTACTGTGAAAGCCCCATTGAACCAGAACTCGTTCCACCAATCGCTCCACCTCTATCGGCCAGCGCTTTAATCTGTTCATGAAGTTTTGTGTCTTTCCACAGCTGATAAGCTTTCCCTTGGTTTCCACCGCGAATGAAAAGAACATCAGCATCGGCCAGAGTCTTAACCAGCTTAGGGTCATTGGCCGCTTTTTTAGAACTGATAACCAAATTTTCAGAACTCGTCGCTCCCATGGATTTCAGATAATCCACCATGAAATTGGTGTCAGGTTTATCGAGTGAGAGAACGACGACTTTGATCTTGCCATCTTTAGTCATGTCACCGTTGTCGATGAGTTTTTTATAAAGAGTGTACGACCAATCCTTCTCCATCCCAATATCGCCCTCCGGGCCTCCGCCCGCAAGCACGACAACTCCTGGCGCGGCCAGGACAGATTGAGAAAGCATTAACCCCAGAAATAATGCTTTTATTTTCATAGTCTTCTTATCGAGACTTGCCTGAAAAAGATAACTTAATAATACCTGACTAAAAAATTTGGATTGACGTAAACGCCTACTATCCCTAAGATATCCTAATCCAATCAGTGCCTTGGTGGTGGAATGGTAGACGCAGCGGATTCAAAATCCGCCGTCCGCAAGGATGTGCGAGTTCGAGTCTCGCCCGAGGCACCATCTTAATACGTAAATTTCAATTCAGAAAAAAATTTGTTTCTTGTTATTTAAATGCATCCAAATGCTCATTATTTTATTTTATAAAAATCTCTTAGGAGATTTTATGACTAAACTTGATAACGAAATTTTTAAAATTAAAAATATGATCTACTTTATTAGAGATCAAAAAGTCATGCTCGATAGTGATCTTGCGAATCTTTATAATGTAGAAACTAAAAGGCTAAATGAACAAGTTAAAAGGAATATAAAGAGGTTCCCTTCAGATTTTATGTTCCAACTAACTATCGTTGAGTTTGAATCTTTGAAGTCGCAATTTGCGACTTCAAAAGAAGGAAGAGGTGGAAAACAAAAACTTCCATATGTATTTACGGAAAATGGCGTCGCTATGCTTTCGGGTATTCTTAATTCAGATAGGGCCATTAATGTAAATATTAGCATCATGAGAATTTTCACAAAACTAAGGAGTTTTCATGCGCTTGAAAGTAACTTAGCTAATGAAGTAAAAGGGTTCTACTCTTTTAACAGTGGATGCCTTCATGAACTCGTCTGAATCATAAAGC
>CAXHHE010000480.1:0-2311 GCA_964016365.1 uncultured Bacteriovorax sp.
GAGATGTGTATAAGAGACAGGCAATAATGGGAACCAGGACTTTTTTCACTCCGATAATTTCAGCGGCTTCATGCAAGCTCACCACATCATCGCCGGCCACATTGTAAATTCCTGTTCCAAGTTTTTCGACAGCGTTGACGATCATGGTGGCCATATCGAACTCATGGATAAACTGGAACATTGGATTGTAATCCAGTGGCAGTGGAGCATATGGTGTTTTTAAGTACTGAGTGATCGAGTTTTTAATCTGAGGTCCAATGATGTTACATGGACGAAGAACGATGGTCTGAATCTGGTTTTGGTTTTTCCACATCCAGTTCGTACACATCTGATCCATTTCAACCACATCTCTAAGTTCGGCGTATTTGAAACTTGCACGAAGAGGTGAGTCTTCTCTTAGAAACATCGGGTTGTCAGGAAGAGCACCGTAAACGTGGTGAGTAGAGAGAATAACGACTTTTTTAGAACGAAATTTTTGAGCAAGTTCTAAAATGGTATTTGTTCCCACCAGATTGATGTCGATGCGTTTGTGGATATTTCCCATTGCTGGAGAGTGGCCTAAACGGCCTAAGTGCAGGACACTCTCAAACTGGTGCTCGCGGAAAAGTTTTTCAAAATTTGTGCGGTTGTATTTAATCTGCTGAACAGTGATATGCGGTCGCTTTGGGATGTTGTCAATCGGGCGTGAATCCACGCCGTGAATCCTGATATCTGGATGAGCTTTAATTAAAAGCTCAGCAGTGATCTTGGCCAGAGCACCTTGAATCCCAATGATGAGAACTTTTTTTGTACTCATGACTTCAACCTTTGCGCTATCGTGCGTTTGTTTTTTAACCCTTCTTGTGTAAGCTCTTCAATTTTCTTTTCCAGGGCTATGATGTGCGGCTCTAACTCTTCATCTAAGGCCTCAGCGCTGAGTTCTGCTGGAAGCATATAGGGATCGCCAATGTAAATATCAATAGGAGAAGGAAGAGGAAATAAGTTCAGTGACAAAGGAACTGCAGGTACATGAAGAAGTTTGGCCACTTTCTTTAAGTGGTAAACGTAAGGAAAAAACTCTTCTGCACCAACAACGGCAATCGGCAGGATCTCAACCTTTGACGTTAAGGCCATTCTTAGAAAGCCTTTAGTAAAGCGCTGAAGTTTGTAGTGATCTTTTGTTTCTTTGGCTATCCCGCGGACACCTTCAGGGAAAACGAGAATGGATTCGCCGCGCTTTAGGAGATTGAGGCAATTGATCCTGTCACCTAAAACTGCTCCGCCTTCACTCGACCATCTTCCTAAAAAAGGAAGGGAGGTGAGAAAACGTTCAACTAAGGGGCGCAGGATTTTTGGATGATCGAGTTCTGTTGCAAAAGCAGTGCAGATTAAAAGCCCATCAATGGGAATCTGGCCGGTGTGATTAGAAACCACCATGTAGGCCTTGTCTTCAACTTTTTCTTTTCCATGAAGTCGGACATCAAAATAATATTTATAAAATGGCCAGATGGCCTTCAGGTCACTGATAGCGCGCTTAGGTTCTAAACCCCAAGGATCGCGTTCTTTGGAATAGCGTTTTTCCAGGGCCTTTTCCAGCTTAGTGAATTTTTGTTTGAAGATAACCAACTATTCCTCTCAAGGTATTAGTGTTTTCACCTTTAATGCTATCAAAATATTCATTCTTCACAAGCTTTCTTATAGTGGTAAACTACGAAGGATACCGGAGGAGCGACGCGCGCATGAAGAAAAGATCTAACTTAAAAAATAAGTTTAACTTTTGGTTCTTAAATTTTCATAAGGAACTTATGAAGACCAGCGCTATTGGCAAAAAGATGCTTACAGCATCCCGCACGAATGCCCATTTAAAAGAGACCTACGAAGAACTGGGAAAACTTTTAGAGCGTGGAGTTGATAATGGAGAGGTGGACTGGGATTCTCCCAAAATGCGCGCCCTTCTTCATACGATTAAAGCGTGCAAAAGAGACCTCGAAGAAATCGAGAGCAAGATGAATAAGATTAAATTCCCGGCAATTGACCTGAAAAAGGACGACGACTAGATATCTGACTCTTCGTGAGTCTTTCTTAACTCTAATTCTTCCAGAATGTGTGTAACGATGGCCTCTTCAACTTGAGGCACACCTTTTTTGCTTTCAGCAGAAGCAAAATACATTTGGCGAATCCATTTATAATCTTTTGATAGAGCTGGTTTTAGTTTTTCTAGAGCAGCTCTTTCTTTTTGAGTTTTAAGTTTATCGATTTTGTTAAAAACAAGAACCGTTTTTCTCGCGAAGCCCTTGATGAAATCATAGAACTGGCGGTCTACATCCTGATC
>CAXHHE010000481.1:0-2300 GCA_964016365.1 uncultured Bacteriovorax sp.
TACACAGAAGCCTTCGTCGGCAGCGTCAGATGTGTATAAGAGACAGCGATGAAGATGACTGAGGGACCTCAGTTTACTGTTAATAAGATTACTTTCCAGGGCGAAGTACTTTTCCCGGAAAATGAACTTCACGAGAAAATGGTTCTAAAAGAGCAGGAAACTTACTCTGAAGAATCACTAAGAAAAGATATCCAGATGCTAACGGAAATGTACCAGGATGAAGGATACGCGTTTGCCAACGTTATCCGTAACCTGAATGTTGTTCCGGGCGAAAACAAAGTAGACGTAGAGTTCTCATTCGAAAAAGGGAAGATCGCTTACTTTGGACGCGTAAAAATTAAAGGGAACCCAAAGTCGCGCGATAAAGTTATCCGTCGCGAGATCACAATTAAAGAAGGCCAGAAATTCAACGGAACAGCTCTTCGTCAATCGAGAGAAAACGTTCAGCGTTTAGGTTTCTATGAGCCGGATTCAATCGTATTCAACACAGTTTCTCCTAAAGATAAAGAAGACGTTCTCGATGTAGAAGTTTCTGTAAAAGAAAAGAACACTGGGCAGATCTCTCTTGGTGCTGGTTACTCAACTGCAACAGGTGGATTCTTCCAGGCATCAGTGACTCAGTCTAACTTTAGAGGGATGGGGCAGAACTTATCTTTTAGCTTAAACCTGGCAAAGTCTTCAAACACTTTCAGTGTTGATTTCACTGAGCCGTATTTCTTAGATACAAAATGGCTTCTTGGTGGAGGGGTTTTCGTTTCGAATAACGATACATCTTCTTCATACAGCGAAAGAAGAAAAGGTCTAAACGTTCGCGTGGGTTACCCAATCATGACGTTTACGAACCTTTACGTGACATACAAATTAGAAGACACAACAATTAAATCTGTTGATGATCCGACAATCGATAAAGCGCTTGAAAATGGTCTAGCGTCTTCTATTCAGACATCAATTGTACACGACAAACGCGACGACAGGTCTGACCCGAGAAAAGGGTATTACCTGAGCTATTCAACAGAGTACACGGGTGTTGGCGGAGACAAAAAATGGTTAAAGAACGAAGCTGAAGGGCGTGGTTATTATCCAGTTATTGGAGATTTGATTTTCAGAACTCGTTTCTACGCTGGGAAAATCGACCAGGTTGATTCAAGAAAAATCCCAAGAACTGAGAAGTTCACACTTGGGGGATCGAGAAACCTTCGCGGTTACTCATATGAAGATATCGGACCAACGGCACGCATGAAAGGAACAGATGGAGTTGTACAAGACTTCAACCTGGGTGGACAGTTCATGTCGTTTACTAATTTCGAGTTGCAGCATCCACTTTCAAGAGAAGCCGGACTAAAATGGGTTCTTTTCTTTGATGCTGGGCATGCAGGTGACTTGAAAAACGTTAAGGTTTATACTGATTATGGATTTGGATTTAGATGGTTCTCGCCAATTGGGGTTCTGCGCTTTGAATTCGGTTATCCTTTAACTGGAAAATTCAAAGAACAAGGTTCTCAATTCCACTTTGATATAGGACAATTATTCTAAAATATGAAGGAGTATTCGATGAAAGCACTTATTGCTACTTTGGCCCTTGTAATGACAACTTCTGCTTTTTCAGCAGTTACAGTAGGTAAAGTTGACGTACAAAAAGTTCTAATCACTGTTAACCAAGGTGTTGCTGTACGCGACCAACTAAAAAAATCTTTCGATGAGAAGCAAGCTATCTTAAAGAAAGAAGAAGATTCAATCAAAAAACTACAAGATGACTACTCAAAGAAAGCATCTGTAATCAACGATAAAGAAAAAGCTAAGAAAGAAAGAGAAATCCAGGAAAAGATCATCGCGATCCAACAAAAAACTGCTGGCTTTCAAAAAGAAATCCAGGATATGGAGCAAAAACTTAAAACTCCAATCCTAGAAAGAGTTAAGACTGTGGTTGATGAAGTTTCTAAAGCATCAGACGTAGACCTGGTTTATGAAGCAGCAACTGCTCCAATCCTATACGCTAAGTCTGAAAAAGATCTGACTGATGAAGTTGTAAAAGCGTACAACAAAAAATTTCCAAAATAGTCAGAAGTAAATTTTTTTAAATAAAGAAAGGGACCCGATAGCAAATTTGACTGTCGGGTCCCTTCACTATGTAAGGGGTCCCTAATGAAACTAGGAAACCTAATTAAGTTCGAGCAAAGTTTTCAATTAATCACCCAATCCGATGAATCATTCGCGGTTGAAGGGATTACCGATTCTACAGAATATCTGCCTCGTCATATCTATTTTATAAAAAATAAAAATTTCATGGCCGACTTTCTTCA
>CAXHHE010000482.1:0-2297 GCA_964016365.1 uncultured Bacteriovorax sp.
GGGCCACACTCTCCGCATAGCCTTTTCCAAATTCGTAATCAAGATAGACAACACCTAATGAATCAAGCGCTTTTTCATAGAATCCCAAGAAGTCGTGAACCTGAGCGATCTCTCTTAAAAGCACATTGAGTTTTGGCGTTTTTTGATCTGCTTTTTTAAATGAATGAAGATCAATATCGCGCATTTCAAGCGGAGCTCTCTCTATACGTTTTTTCATTAAGAGTTCCGTAAACTGGCGACGGATCTGTTTTAATTCTTTTTGGTGAATAAAAAAGTCTTTATCTTTTGAAAGAGTCAAACCATCCAGGATAAAACACGAGTTTCCAAGGGCACCAAGCTCTGCTTCAAGCTCCGCTCTTCCCACCGGTTTTGAAGACGCTTCTTCCAATGTGCCTTCAGAATAAACAGTCACAAAACGATCGCCATCGCTTGCTTCTACTTTTAAAGGCTGCCCGATTTCCGCTTCAACACTCAAATGAATCGGAATTCTCTTTTTTAAATTTTTATCGGTATAAGACATGGTGAGTTTCTTTTCGACCACAGCGTCCGAGTTGAAATACACAATAAAATCCAGAGCGACTTTTTTGAAATCAAAACTCTTATCGAATGAAAGTTCAAAAAGATTTTCTTTTAGCTTTTTTACACCGTAGAGTTTTCCCCCGACTTCTGTTTTCTTCCCACGCAAGCTTCCAGCGAGTAAAACGCCATCGCCATTTTTTAAATGCGGGTAAGAAATTTCAACTGTCACTGACTTTGGATCAATCTTTTTAACTTTTCCAATCGCCAGTCCTCTATGCGCTCCATACGTTCCATCCACCAGGTCCTGATGATCCACGCCATGAAGCCATCCAGAAAAAAATCCACGCGAATAGGTTAAACTCATTTCTGTTTTTTTTGCTTCGATTTCTTTTTTCGAAAGTTGTTTGCCGTAGGCCTCAACTAAATCGATGGCCTCGCGGTAATTGTGAGCGGCACTCGCCACATACTCGGGCGTCTTTAATCGCCCTTCTACTTTGAAGCTTTCAATCCCTATGTTTAAGAGCTCAGGAATCTCGGCAATTCCGCATAGGTCTTTAGGCGAGACTAAATATTTGTAATCGCCAAGTTCGTACTTCTTTCCATCGACGATCATCTCGTATTCTAAGCGACAACTCTGGGCGCACTGGCCGCGGTTGGCACTTCGCCCGCCGATACTCTCGCTGGTGAAACACTGGCCGGAATAGGCCACACATAAAGCTCCATGGACGAAGACTTCAAGCTCTCTGTCAGTCTTTTCTTTAATCGCACGCATCTCTGGAAGACTAACTTCTCTTCCTAAAACAAAACGTTTGATTTTGAGATCATCTAATAAACTCATCGCCTCGTGATTAGTCACAGTCATTTGAGTTGAACCGTGAATCACTTGATCAGGGGCCATGTCGCGGACAATTTTTGCCAGCCCCACGTCCTGAACAATCAGGGCGTCTGGCCTTAGAGGTAAAACAACACTCAATAATTTTATAACTTCGGGTAGTTCGTCTTGAAAGATAACGACGTTGAAGGCGAGGTTGACTCTTACACCGTAGAGGTGACACAACTCGATCATTTCTCTTAGTTCACTTACACTGAAATCGGTAGTTCTTCCGCGAGCATTAAAGTGAGGCATCCCTACATAAATCGCATCGGCGCCATTATGAATGGCGGCCAGGCACATATTCATGTTACCTACAGGTAGTAGCAGTTCACTTTTCTTATTCTTTGACATAATCTTATTCTAATTCAAAATAGTTACCCTAGGAGTACCTTATGAAATATTTATCACTATTAGTCATCATGCTTTTTACGGTTTCTTGCGGGATGCAGAGTATCCCAACTGCCTTGAATCAGGTAGACGCTGACTGGGCAGAAGTACAAAACCAATACAAGAGACGCGCAGACCTTATCCCTAACC
This sequence comes from uncultured Bacteriovorax sp., assembly GCA_964016365.1. Lineage (GTDB taxonomy): Bacteria > Bdellovibrionota > Bacteriovoracia > Bacteriovoracales > Bacteriovoracaceae > Bacteriovorax. Next base: position 1,931 of record CAXHHE010000482.1, read on the forward strand.
TGGTTGAAGTGGTTAAAGGGTACGCGAAACACGAAAAAGAGACCCTTGAAGGAGTGGTTTCCGCTCGTGCGAAAGCTACACAAGTTAACTTTACAGCAGACCAATTAAACGCAGAAAACCTTAAAAAATTCCAAGACGCTCAAGGTGGATTATCATCTGCGCTTTCTCGTTTAATGGTCGTGGTTGAAAAATACCCTGACCTAAAAGCAAACCAAAATTTCCGCGACCTGCAAGCACAACTTGAAGGAACAGAAAACAGAATCACAGTGGCAAGAAACCGCTACATCGCTGCTATTCAAAACTTTAACAACCTGGTGACTGTACCTCCGACATCTTGGTACAACTCGATTTTCTTAAAGCATGAAAA
>CAXHHE010000483.1:0-2293 GCA_964016365.1 uncultured Bacteriovorax sp.
CTCCCACAAAATTCCAACCGTAAACGCTTTCACCCAAAAGAGGATAAATACAGTTAGCGCCCGTTCCGATATCAATCACGCGGATGGATTCATTTCTTCCCGGCGATTTTAATAAGTCGGCCGCATAGTGAAGATAATCTACTCTTCCTGGCACCGGTGGGCATAAATAATTTTTTGGAATGTCCCAAAACTCTATTGCGTATTCTGATTTTAAAAGTGCACGATTAAGTGATTTCAATCCTTCTGGATTGGAGAAATCAATAGTATCGCTGCCGTTAAATTTATTTTTGATAATAAAAGGCGCAAGCTCAGGCGTGCTCTTTTTTAATTGAATAAAGTCGTAACCAGCACGGTGCTTGTTTCGAGGATGAAGATTCGTTTTTTCCACGAGAGCATTTTACTCTGTTACTGGCCGACTATTCAACTATAGTGTTGTGTGCAGATAGACTAATGCCGAGTGGCATACCTATTGCTTAATTAACCTCGAACAGTCCACATATACTGTGGCCCTTTAGGAGGTTATGATGTCTTCTTTTTATAAACAACAAGCAATCAATCACTACTTAGAACATATTGATAATGACTTAGACCAGAATATCAATAAAGTTGATGATGTTGTCTGGGTAAACGCTGATAAAATTTTAGCTGTTTTACAAGAGCACGCGATTTTACGTGAAAGCCTGGCCATAAAAATTCCCGAGACTCATGTGGCAAATTGGGACGATGAAGAAGAAGAGCTTCCAGAGTTTGATCGCATTCTCCAGCAAATCCTTTATCAAAACCGCACTCTACACTAGTAAGAAATAATCCTCTCTAGAAGAACACCGTAATCCTGGCCACTAGTACCGTTGTCTCTGGTTGTTCTTTGAACAGAGCTATCAATATACCAGCCTTTTCCGAGGGAGCGTCTGACTCCCGCGGAATTGAGCCCGGTGCCCGAGCCACCTACACGCAGAGAGTTTTTTGAACCTAGCCCGATTTGGGCCGAGACCTCGTTTGAATCCGGGTCATAGCCAATTGATTCAACCGGAGAGCCGGCAAAGTAATAAAGAACAGCAAGAGATAAAATCCCTTGTGAAAGAAGTTGATTTGATTTTTTAGCTGCTGTTCTGTCATCTGGATCAAGTCCACTGAGAGGACGGCCGAATAAAATGACAGCATAAATATCATCTAGGGGAAGTGGCGGAACACTCGAGAAGGCCTGTCTTGGATTGGATAGAGGACCTTCTAATTCCAACGTCACTTTATACTCGGGAAGATGAAACTCAACGACTGCAATGATTTGCGGCTCTAGAGTAGCTTTGAAAACAAGTCTTAAAGACGGGATCACAATCTTTCTTTTAAAGATGGTCGTGGTTAGAGAAAAGGTCTGGATAAAACCTTCTTTGATTTCTCCGTTTACAATCAATAAATCAAAATTAAGTCTTAGTGTTTCATCCAACAGGTTGGTATTAATGTGAAGAGCATTTTCTCCCAACGCCTGTAAGTGCATATTAATATCGAGGTTCTGTTTCGGCGCCTTCTTCACCTTTGCTGGCAGGTTTTGCTCATTGAGGTTCTCTCTCACGACGACACTAGTATTTTTAAATCGCTTGTCCGGAATAAGCTGTGGTGGAAGTGCCGTGCGTGAGAGCTTTGGCAGAAGAAGCTTCACCTTCTCCAATTCCAACCCTAGGTTGATGGGACCTAAAGTGTAATCTTTAAGTTTAACCGGCACACCTGCATTGACTGCAAATTTTAGATCCTGCTTAGGTCCACTCATATCAAGTTCAGTTTTAATTTTCAATTCAACTGAATCTTTCTCTATGTAGTTTGTGGTCGCCAAACGAATTCTTAAATTTCCTTCCATCGCATTGATAGGAGCTGGAAGAATATTAAAAGGTGGCCTCACCAGGCGATAAACGGTGTCCTTTACTTTTGTCACCGTGAGTTCTGCTGTCGTCACAAGCGCCACTTCTTTCATAAATTTTGGAGTGGTTAAATCTTCTTTCAGTGAAGACTTTAAAATATCCGTCTGCATTTTAAACTGGGCCGACTCAATCTTTGCCGTCAAAAGCACCGGAATGTGAGTGTCTAAAATATTGGCCTCAAGTTTAATCTGGTCAAAGTACAGAGGATTCGTCGTTTTTAAATCATAAGGAACCAGGATTTTTTTAGGGGCAAAAACAGTAATCTTCTTTTTTGTCGCTTGTAAATTAAATCCTAAAGCCTCTGCTTCTAAGAGCTCTGGTTTTTTAGTGACTTTAAGATCTGTCTCTTATACACATCTGACGCTGCCGACGAAGGCTTCTGT
>CAXHHE010000484.1:0-2290 GCA_964016365.1 uncultured Bacteriovorax sp.
AAATTTTTAACCACGCCGTATAAAACGGCGAAGTGTTTAAACGCGGGTCATATTCTGTGTGGATGAATTTTGGAATTTCCACGAATGATTTTTTTTCAAGTTTCCCTTCTTCCATAGCGCGAAGAAGAAGTGTGATTTTGTTATACTCACCAGTACCAATAATTAAATCAGCTTCAGGAATTTCTGCTTCTAGTTGCTGAGCGTATCTTTGTGCCATACATCCAGAAATAACCAGCGCCTTGCAACGCCCATTTTCTGGATCTTTAAAATCGGCCATATCTAGGATGGTATCAACTGATTCTTTTTTTGATGCTTCAATGAATGAACAAGTGTTAACGATGATAACTTCAGCGGCTTCTGGTGCGTCGGCAATTGAATAGCCATCTAGCCCCATGTATCCTAACATGACTTGTGAGTCGACGAGGTTTTTTGAACAACCAAGCGAAGTAAAGAAAACCGTCTTATCATTGAAAAGTTTTGTTGATAATTCCACTGTGTACCTAACGTGTTTTTTAATTTAAAAAAGCTAGGACTAAATAGTACAAATTAGTTAAATAATCAAAGCTTAAAGGGCCCTATGAAAAAAATACTGCTTATCACTCTTCTCTTAACTGGCTGTTCTTCAAAGCCAATTAACCCTATTCCAGCACCGGGATATGCCCGCATGAATGCCCTAAAAAGCGCCATAACTGAGGGAAATAAGTCATTTGAGACCCAAAACGATGCTGAGGAACTGGCCCAGGAATACCTGAAGGCGATGAAGGCAGAGTCGGCAGGAGACACAAAGAGTGCCTGCAAACTTTTTAAGAACCTGGCGGAAAATGAGTCTTTCCCGCTCAATCAAACAGCTTTAGTGCACACTCTTAGCAACTGCTCGTACTCGGCTTCTGAGCTAAGAAGCATCTGGTCCCAAACGGTGATTGCCAGCTATTTAAAAGAAGCTTACCTGGATTCATCACTAAAACTTGCTGAAAAATACCAAATCGATGAGGCGGCAGCGAATTTTTCATACGATCTGGTGGCCTTTAAACAAGTTCAATCTGAAAAAGTAAAACTACTCCAAAACGCTATTAAACTGGCGCAAAAAATCAACCGCCCAGAACTTGAAGAGAAATTCTTTGTAAAACTCACAGAAGTCTCTCCGCTTTTTTCAAAGGACATCAACAGAGACAACATTTACTCTGTGGCCAAAGATTTCGAATCCAACCGCGAGTTTGAAAAAGCACGCGATCTTTACCTGGAGATCATCAACGGAGAAGAATACACTTTTGAAGAAAAAGTAAAGGCCTACAACTCTTACCGTACATCTTTTAAAGTCGCTCGCGACCTCAAGATGTTTATGGAGAAAACAGGAGAGATGGAGCTTTACTTAAGACAGTTACTCGATAACGATCCAGCGGATACAAAACTTCAGGAAGCCTGGGTTGATGCTAAAATCAATTACGCCCGCGCTGTCTGGACAGAGCACATGAACACTGAAGCCAGAATCATTCTGGAAGATGTGATCGAAAGAAAAATTGGGAACGCCAACCAAATGGCAACACTTTACTGGGTTTATGGCTCTCTTCATATTGAAAGCAAAGAGTTCTCTGAAGCTCTTGCAAAATATGAAAAAGCTTCAACCTACAAAGTAACAACTCTGGACCTGCAGGAAAATGTTCAGTGGGCCCTGGTGTGGAATAAGTATTTAACAAAAAGATACGAAGACATGATCAACGATGTTGAGCGCTTCGTGAAAAAATCATCTAACCCGAACTTCATCCACAAGCTAAACTTCTGGAAGGCCCGTGCTCTTTATAAATTAGGGCGTGAAGATGAAGGAAAGACACTATTTCAAACGACGGCCGCTAACGATGCTTTTGGTTACTACGGCCTGATTTCTTCAATGCAGACCCAAGAGCCACTAGCACCACTAGCACCGACAGAAATCATTAAAGACCCGTTTGGGCACTTAATCCTCGATTGGTTAATTGCTGTCGATGAAAAGGCCTTTTCAACTAAGGTTTTAAAAGAAATCAACTCGCAATTTAAAACTATCGCTGAAAGGGAAAGAGCGATGTCACTCTACGCTCTAACTGGATGGTATCAAGGGGGAATGGTTCAAATTTATAATTTCCCAATGAAAATGAGAGATGAGCTGACAAAAAAATACGTTTCTGTCGTCTTCCCCACTCCGTATGAAAATATTTTTGCTCGTTATTCACAAAAATACAAAGTGCCTGAAGCCCTCCCGTTTGCTATTACCCTGTCTCTTATACACATCTGACGCTGCCGACGAAGGCTTCTGTGT
>CAXHHE010000485.1:0-2283 GCA_964016365.1 uncultured Bacteriovorax sp.
ATATAAAATAATATTTCAAGCAGAAACTCAGATAGTAATTGTTATCACACAAACACGTCTTAAAATCTGATCCACTTGAATCAGAGAACGTCATACTTTTTTTCCCCATGTACTCAAATCCTAAAATCCCAGCAATCGCCCAATGAGAATTTAAGTGATACTCTAACCCCGCTTCAAGCAAGGCCGCAGGAGACAGTGAACTTTTTAGTTCATAAGTTGAAATCTCATCCGTCATCGTCGACGTCATCATCGAGACACCCAGGTAGACAGCAACCATCGGATTCCATGTTCCATAATCAAATAAGAACTTGTATCCGGCATAGACATTTTTAAATGAGTCTTCATACGTCCACGACCCATTTTGTGAAATACCAGTATTGATATCAGTCAAGGCCAGTGTATCTGATTTTTGTCCGCTCAATAAACGCACCTTAAAGGCGAGAAAACGATCTTGTTTAAGCCTGTAACCAAAACCTAAAGACAAAAGCATTCCTGCTTTATAAGAACTCTCCTTAGCACTTCCCCAGCTTACCGGGTTGCCTGAAGATGAAGTCGGGAAAATACTGTTATAGTCTTCACCCACCGGTGCATCGTCCATCATTTTCACAACACCGGTTTCTGCTTCGAGATAAAATTTATAAGAATTAAATTTTTCCTGCTCAGTGTATTGGCGAGCTTCTTTTTTAAACTCGTGCCCATTTAGACGATTTTTAACTCGCCTGGCATCCACTGAGACAACGCAACTTTCTTTAGTCACATAAATGCGATCAAGCTGTTTAAACGCTACCATCGCAGGGTTCTTGGGAAGTCTTCTGATTTGTAAAACGGTATCAATAAACGGCGAGCTATCGACAACTTCGAGTTTGCCATTGTTTAAAATTTTTAGCTCACAGCTTTTGAGATTGTTGAGATAATAGACATCTTCAGCAAAGACATTTGCCGAGAGAAAAACCATAAGCCCTGCAATTAAAATCCTGGTCATCCATCTATTATCCGCTAAATGAAAAACCATTCAAGTAGGAATAGATGAACACCTCTTACACGCCTAAAAAGACTAGATCTTCAGGTCATCACTCCCAGGCACAACTGGAATGCGGTCATTTTTTGGAGCTTGAGTATCCTTTGCTTTGACCTTTCCCGCTGGTGCAGAAGTCTTGGAAGGGACCTTACCCGCACTTAAGCGCTTGAACTTAATCAGCACTTCGCCATCTTTATTTTCAAATTCGGGATTTGTCTGATCGACATCGTCAGGTAAAGAAAAGCTGCGCTCAAAGCTGGTCTTTCTAGTAGACTTATTTTTTCCTGTCCCTTGAGTGGCAACAACGTCCCCTTTAATCTTGATCATCCCTTGCTCAATTTTAATATCGAGTGGATGATCTTTGGCCTGCTGGACTTTAAGTTTTAAAATTTTTTGTGTGTCCGTCACCACCCAGTCGTACTGGCCGATAACAGGTGATTCAAAATCAGACATATCAAAATCAGGACCAGCAAAACGTTTCATCATTTCGCGCATACGGTTTTCGAATTCACCCATATTAGAGTCATCCATCAGCGATTTAAGCATCTCTTCGCGCGCTTTCATAATCTCATCAATCTGGCGTTGAAACTGATCATCAGCAGATGTTTGAGCAAAAGCATTGGCGCTCATAAGGGCACAGAGTAAAATCCATTTTTTCATTTTAAACCTCTACACATTTTATCACATCAAAGGCCACAGTCTCATAGGGATGAGCTTTTTTCAAGGCCATAACTGCTTCTTTAACTATAGTATCATCCATCACCATTTCAACCCTAAGCTCTTCAACTTTTTCTATAACGCCCACGTTTCCAATAGTTGGATTTGCCCCCGCCAGGGCCCTGAATTGGCCGACACCTCTGGTTTCAAAAGAGCATGAGTCATAGTTGCCAATCTTTCCTACACCAACAGCAAATAAGGCCGACTTTACTTTCTCTGCTGAGTCTACTGGAACGTAAAAAGTTAATTTGTGCATGAGTTACTCCTCCAAAAACAAAAAAGCCTCCACTGAGAATATCAGGGAGGCTTCTTTTATATTTTTTAGATGAATCTAAAAATTATTTTTTCTTCATTGCTGGAGCAGCTGGTGCCGCTGCCTCTTGTCCTTTTTCAATTCCAAGAAGTTCAACTTCGAAAATCAGAGTTGCACCACCAGCGATTTTTGGTGGAGCACCAGCGTCGCCGTAAGCAAGCTCAGATGGAATAACGACTTTAGTTGTTCCACCAACTTTCATTCTCGCATTTCTGGTCTACGTGTCATTCGAGCG
>CAXHHE010000486.1:0-2271 GCA_964016365.1 uncultured Bacteriovorax sp.
CAGGGTTAATGCTGTAGAAGAGTTTTGAAACCCCTGTGGCCTGAACTGGTTTTAAAAGCGGTGTATCAGTGAATTGATCTTTTTTAAGTGAATAAATCCCCTCTACACCGGCCAAGAGGCCAAGCTTAGTAAAGCGGTACATCCCTTCAAGTTTGTAGACAACTTCTTCCGAGTTATCGTTGGCCGGGTTGTTGTAACCCACTTTCATATCCCACTTCCATGAAGCTGATGAATAAGTGGCCAAGAGGTCTACACCGTACTCACTCCCGGCATCACCTAAGATAACTTCTTCTGTCGGAAGCTGGGCCGATCCATCATAAGTGGCATTTGAATAAAGTGTCTGGCGGTAGTGGGCCGCAATTGCATAGCGAATATTACCGACAGGATCAAAAGCGTATTTTCCTTCAATCGCTACAGATTCGGGGCCGGAATTAGTTGCAGTGACATCATTTAATGTCGAGGTGACACTTCTGAAGCGACCAAAAAGAGTGGCCTCAAGATTTTTACTAATCCCATAAGACACGCCAAAATCCACATCGATCAAGCGGTACTCTGATCCGTCAGCAAGAGTTGTTTCAACTCCCTCTTCATCTAAAGTTGCAGAGGTTTGCCAGACCATCGCACTGGTCATGATAGAGTAGGCCTTGGGGTTTAAGAGCTCTGCACCCCCGCGGTGAGCGGCCAGGGCAAAAGCATCACTTAAAGGCAGAGACAAAAGCGAGATCAGACATAGTAATTTACGCATACAATTGGTTCACGAAAAAAAAATGATTCCGGTTATCGAAATCAAAAAGGTTATTCTTGTTTTTCCACTCTCTGGGAGTTTTCAAAAAAAGCACAAAGCTTTCGGCCACCATCACAAAGGGAGAAGAAAATTCGATCTTGGCCGTTTCAATCGCTGCTTCCATGCTGTCGGTGAATTCAAATCGACCGATGGGTAAAAGCGGATTGCCGGCATTTTTACTTTTATTAAATTTTACTCCATATTCTTTTAGAAAAAAATAGAGCGATTCCTGACAGTGGAGAATGTCTGGAGAGATGATGGGTGTCAGGGAGAGCACTCCTTTTTTCCCCATGGAAAAAGTGATACCGTTAAACTCCATCTGTGAAAGAGCATCCAGTCCATAAAGGTGCCCTTCAAGCAGCTCTGTGAGCTCTTCAACAAATTTTGTCTCATCTTCTTTTCGTTGAAAGTCGACTGAAAAAGGCGGAAGGATCGTCAGCTGAAGGACTTCAGCTTTTTCGAATTTGGGATCAAAGCGCTTCCTGAAGCTTTCGATCTTTTTATAGTGGATAGAGCCTGGATCAAACGTTAATCCGATAAAGTATTCCATGCTCACTCCTTCTTGGATTGATTCTATACTTAATAGATTAAGAATAATTTAGACTGGTGACAAGTCTTAAGCAGCGATTTTCTCGGATTTAACTGCCTTCGTTGGAAGAAAGAGACGATTCACCCACGTGTTCTCGAAGATCTCAAAAGAAAAACTTCCGCCGTTTTCTTCAGCGAGATGATGAATAGACTCTAGGCCCAGCCCTTGAATGGGAGTCACGTTTTCTGCCAGGATTACCTGTGATAAATACTCCGGTAAATTTCCTTCATCAGTTTTTTTCATGTAGTTCTTAGTTTTGATAAATAATCCTGTCTCTTTTAAAAAGAATTCAAACTCCACCGATTCCACACGTGCCTCAGCGATGTTTTTAACCAGGTTATTCATAATGCGATAAAAACATGGGTAATAAATCTGTGCACTCTCAACCGATGGCCCCTCCATCTTAAAACTTGAACTGACATTCATGTCACCCAGATAAGTTGCAGAAAGCTGAGCAAAAGAGAGTTTGGCCACACTAAAAGGCACCCAGTCCAACGTCACGGCCAGGTTCTTATGTCTGAAGTTATAGTGATCACGGATAAGACTTTGAAGAGTTTTAATCTCTCCCACCAGTATCTTGACGTCAGCAGCAGGAACGTCTTCTTTCTCAATTTCTTTCTGTCCTAAGTAAAGAAGCAGCCCGTGAGTTTGATTGATGATGTCGTGAAAAAAGAGGCGCTCTTTTAAATCCCCTTCATGAGGAAGAGGTTTATTGTGAGCAGTTGGTGTCGATTTCTTTTTAAAAGTAAACACAGGGTCCTCTCTCTTAAGCTTTGCGCTCTCCAAGAAGACCCTGTGACAATGACTATTTTACCGGGATGTAAAGTGCGTCTGCCCCAAGCTCTTCTTCAACTGTCTCTTATACACATCTGACGCTGCCGACGAAGGCTTCTGTGTA
>CAXHHE010000487.1:0-2266 GCA_964016365.1 uncultured Bacteriovorax sp.
GATAACTGAGCGTCTCGTGGGCTCGGAGATGTGTATAAGAGACAGGCTTTTAACCGTATCGTGTTCCAAAACTTTTTGGGAGCATACTCGGTGATTGATGATAATGGTTCAATCTATCCAGTAACGATGGTTGATATCGCAGGGGATGGTTGTTCATTCCAGGTTCCATGGAACCCAAGAACAGATAAAAAACTTGCACAAGGTTTTGAAGTCAACATGAGAATGTACTTCACAAACGCCTCATACATTCCAGTGATCATGTCTATTCGTCACGGGAAAGAAGTCCTTGGTAAAGATGGCAATACTTACATGCAATACGGGTGTGAATTCGATAAATCTGTAGCTAGTTTTGAAGCTATGCAGAGCTTTATTGACTTCATTTACAAGTTTGCAGAGCACTCGGCGATCGATAAGGGTGACACAAAGGTCTATTTCAAATAATAGCACCGCGCTATTTAGTGTAATTTCATATTCAATTATAAGCTTCATATGTTAGATTTGTACTCCTGATTCGGGAGTACAAATCTTATGAAAATGGCCATCGTTGGCTCTGGTCCACTAGCAATTTTAACCGCACATTATTTTGATCAAATGGGAGCGACAGTAACCCTGTTTCAGCGCGCGCCTTTGGGTGGAAATATGCGCTTTCTTCTGGATCACTACCCGGACTTCAAGATCGGCTACCAAAAAAGTATCGTGACAGTGAAAGAGTTCTTCGATAGCGAGATTGTCCCGGCCGTTTTAGAGCTGGAGAAATACAACCTGACAAAACGTGGGGATGTTCTTCGCGTTCACAAACGCTTTTTGCACACAGATGAAACGGTTCCAAGTCGCACGCGTATGCACGATCTGTTTCGCGTGGTTTATACCCTGAACCCAAAAGAAACGATTTTAAAGCAATTAGAAGAAAACCCAGACTTCTTTAAGCAGTTGGGTGAAGACGTTATCAATTCACTTCACCGTCCGGTGGAGAACTTTGAAGACTTCGACATTGTGATTGAAGCGCAAGGTTTAGGAAGAAAGCCAGCTCCAATGGGAGCGGGCAGAAGCCTGGCCTTAAATGAATACAATCTGCAGGAGAGCTCTCTTCTGTATTATGAAAAAGATATTTTTACGAAGCTTGACCTGAGCAATAAAAAAACCATCGTCTTAGTCGGCGAAGGTGTGTCTTTAAAACTAGCTCTTCTTAAACTGAAGGATTGGTTATTCTCTTCACCAAAACATGAGCTTCACTGGGTGACTTATCAAACCGCCTACACTTCTTGTGGGATCGGCTGGCTTGATGAAGAGGTGGAGAAGTTTCTTGAAGAGATCAAAGCTCGCTTTGAAAAAGATAAGGAAGTGTTTGAGACGAAGCTGCGCGAGTGGCGCGATCTTGAAGACTACGTCAAAGTTAAAATACCAAAGCCTGTTGAGCCGACTCCGCCGCTCATTGTGCACTCTGGATACGATGTGACTGCGGTAGACCGTTTATTAGACCGCGAAGGCGTCTTTGCGACGATTGAGTCACCAGACTTCAGGGATCACTCGCGCGTGCCTTCAGACATGATGACATTGGCGGCAGACGCTATCTGCGTGGCCCGTGGAGTGGAAGACGAGAAGCTTGCTGGATCGGCCCTTCTGTCTGAAGAACCTGGTTATTATGTAATGAATGCCCGTGATCTTAACGAAGGTCTTGGCATGATTAAAGATATTGAAACTAATATTTTAAAGTTCTTTAAAAAAGCGTGAGATTTATGAAAAATATTTCTTTCATCATTGTGTCTGCTTTATTTCTTTTTGCTGGTTGTTCATCAAAGGCCTTAAAGCCTAGAGAAGTCGATCAGTACTACACGAGTACTGGTGTACAAAAGTATTTTCTTTCTGATATCCCTGACTGGGCCAACTTCAGCCAGTCGGCCGGATGTTTTAGATCAAAAGGGATTCGCTACTTTGATATTGAAGCGATGATGAAGAGCTTCTCGTTAAATTACAACCAGGCCATGCAAATCCAGGCTTCGTATAACGAAGAATTCCTGGTGATGAAGAAAAACCCAAAAGTTAACCTGACTTTAAAAGACGAAGAAGTTCTTTATTTTAAAGCAAGCGATAGAGTTAACAGCAAGATTAATTTCTTTGATGCCCCGACTTTTAAAGAAATTCACCTGATCTGGCTGGATGAGGCCCTTTTAGGAAAAAAACAAGAAGACCGCTTAAGAGCATTTTTGCAGTCTTCAGTCCATGACAGCGGAGTGCCCGTTCTCGTGTCGGCCTGCCTGACTAAAGA
>CAXHHE010000488.1:0-2244 GCA_964016365.1 uncultured Bacteriovorax sp.
TGGTGATTAACTGAATTTCTGCAAGTTCTTCGGGTGGTGCTTGTTCTTTAAATTGTTGCTCTAATTCATCCAACGTCTGATGAAATAAAACTACCCACCTTCCAAGTTCACCGCGCTTAAGCCCCAGCTGGAAGTGAGTCATCATCAACCTGAATTGTGGGCCTTCTAAAGGCCTTGTGATCGCTCCTGTGAGTTGCATTTCCCAGAAAGTCGCAATCCTCTGTAAATGGCTCTCAAGCTCTTCTGGCTGCCTGAATTTCTCGAAATGATAGCCAATCAAGACGTCATAGACGGCCTTTTTGTAGAAAGCTTCCACTACGATATAGATCAATTCACGCATAAAAAGTGGCCCTAAACCCTTAAAATTTATTATTGGACTAAAAAAGTAAACTTATTTCATGAGTAACCGATAGGATTGGTAAAGTAAACCTTTTAAGAGGATTGTTGTGATGGGCCTATCCCATTTCACCAAATTTATGATCGGACTCATGATAGCGGCTTCTGTAATGGCGGAAGACGTAAGCGTGCAGTCGCTTTCTGATGGAGCTTGTTGGTATGAGCAAGGTGATTCTCTAAGAATTGCTAGCTTTAACGATAAAGAATCTATCCTCACAACTCGCGATGAAATCGAGTACCAGGTTGAAGAACTACTTTATGGCAAAAAAAGAGATAAGGCCTTAACCAGCGACCTGACATTACACTGCGGCGGTTATGGTTCAAGTTTAGTTGTTAAGTCTGAATTCAACAATCGTCCTGTCTGTCTGTGGTTAAAGCTTAATAAAGGAAAACTGCAAATCAGGTCAATGGGTGGATTAGAGCAAACAAAAAATGAACTGTGCGATGGGTACAAGTGGGGAGAGTTGGTTGTTGGGTTAAAATTCATCGATCAAAAACATCTGCTTGAATCAGAACAATTCCACAGCATGATTAAATCTGTCTCAGTGATTTCCGGCACGACGATGAAAGTTGTTTTAAAAGATGAGTTTCACGGGAAAGAGTACTCGGTGATGGATGAATTAAAAAAATACAATCTTAAATACGTCGAACTTAATTTCTATCAGCATCCAGTGGGCGAAGCGGCCACGCTAAAATAAAAATGCGACCCAAAAGAGTCGCATCCTTAAAAGAATAATTGTTTTGTGTGTTTCTTATCTTGTAGTGTCGTGAAGAGCACGTCCAAGAGACTTCGATTTTTTGTCGAAGAAATTGTTGTTTTCTGCCATTTCTGCTTCTTCTTTACAAGCGATACAAAGTTCAGCTGTAAGGCGAGCATTTAGTCTTTCAAATCCAATCTCAGCATCACATTCTTCGCATAGACCGTAAGTCCCGCGGTTCATAGCATCCAGAGATTTATTGATCTTCTTTAGGTAGAAGTTTTCGCGGTTAATGAAACGAATGTCGTGAGAAGTTTGTGTGTTAACACTTGCTTCATCAAGAGGATCAGACAGCTCGTTTCTATCAAGCTGATATGATTCTTGCTCAAGTTTCTTATTCGCGATGCGTTCTTTTTCCGATAATAGTTTATCTTTTAAAATAGCAATTTGTTTGTCTGACAGATAAGCATTCTCTCTTTTCATTCTTACTCCTGAAAAATAACCGCATTCATCCTCAATGATATTTTGCGGCGGCAAACATTTAAAAGAACAGTATTCTGGAAATTGAAGATACAGATAGGGGAGCAATCTAGTAAATTACTAAAATCTAACAAAGCTTAACATCTTTGATAGAATTTATTTGATTCCACTGGGAAAAGAGGCTTCGCAGTATGGGCAAAAGTGCCAGAATTGCAGGTCGACTTCCGTCTTGCATGATGCACAAGTAATGAGACACTCTAAGTCAACAAAGTCTTCTCCACCCATGAATAAATCTTTTCTCATTGCACGAATTGTCGTGGGATGCGCGCGGAATTTTTTTGGATCGAGTTTATCTGGAATAAACATCGCTGGAGCAACGGCCTTATCCGGGATGATATTGACCTTATATGTTTCGTGATAATCAGTTTCAAAAAGGGGAGTGGTGGCAGCGTTGGTGTACGTTTTTAACTTCTCCAGCTGCGATTGTGGATCGTGATGTTTTTGTAAGAACTTTCTGACTTCTTCGTCGTTATAGCGGCTCATAACTTCATTCGCTTCCATTCGTTTTCGAGATACTCAATGATTTGAGAACTCGCTTTCTGATGTTTATCAAAAAGTTTCATGAGTCCTGGTTTGGCGGCCAGCACTTCGTTTTTTAAGCGCAAACTCA
>CAXHHE010000489.1:0-2208 GCA_964016365.1 uncultured Bacteriovorax sp.
AGATAACTGAGCGTCTCGTGGGCTCGGAGATGTGTATAAGAGACAGTCCCAATTAAACTGACATCCTTGTAATGAAAAAGCAGTGAGCCGAGCCCATTCTTATTCAGAAAGAGCGGGCCGTAACGAAAGAAGAAAGCTGGCACTGGTTCAATAACCGGATCTTTCTTTTGAAAGGTCTTCTGATCTTTGACTCTGATATTGGTGTGAATATTAAGAGCTGGTCCAATATTGAATTCGTAAAAAGACATTTGCCCTTTAAGCTGCCAAGGGTAGATGAATAAGTTTTGATCTTTGTTTTCTTCATCGAAAATTTGGATTCTCTCCACAACCGCAGAGGCCAAGGCCCTGCTGTAATCAATTTTGACCTGGCTTAAGTTATAAACTTTGTCATTGAAGTGCAGAGCTTTTACCAGTTGGCAGCTAGGAGATGTTTCAGATTGTTTATAAAAAAATTCAAAGAAAAGATTCTGTGAGCCTTTGAGCGAGAAAGAAATATGTTCAGGAGTGACTTCCTGCTTATCAATTTCCAGATTGATTTTCTTTTGTAGGTAAGAGGCGAGATCGACAATCAGGCTGCGGTTATTTGCCTGAGTAATCGGGGCGGTTATGACTTGATCAACACCTTCAAATGAACATTCCTTTTTAGGGACAATGCTGTAGGTAAAATCGGTATTATCGCTTAAAGGTAGTGTGAGCAAGACAATAGGAGGCAGCTCGGCCCTAAGTGACCAAGAAAAAAGAAAGAGTAAAAGAGTGTATAGCCTGAGCATAGAAGAAAACACCTTGTCCTAGTGTTTTCGTTTGCAAATCCCTTACCACCATTTTTCGTAATGGATGTGGTCAGTAGGAACGCCTGCATTTTTAAGTTCGGTCACCATCGAATCAATCATCGCTCGAGGTCCGCAGATAAAAAAATGTGATCCCAAATCCGTTCCATATTTTTTGAGCATGCTTAGATTAAGGCGAGTGGTTTCGCCTTCCCATGAAGCTGAGTGCCCCTTGGTCGCTGCAAAAATACTGTAGGGGGCGAGTTCTTCGCGAAAGAGAATATCTTCTTCGTATGAAACAGAATAAAAAAGCTTTAAAGATGTCTTCGCTTTATCCACACTTCTAAACATCGAAAGAAGTGGAGTCACTCCAATCCCTCCGGCAATAAAAACCAAAGGAGAGTTCATGTAGTCTTCTTTTAAAAAGAACTTTCCTTGCCCTTCAGTAATCATCACTTCCTGTCCCGGAGCAATTTGATGCAGAAACTGAGTCACTGGATGTGTGGTTGATTCGCGCACAGCAAGGGTTATAAAGCCTTTTTCCTGGATGGCGGAGGTGATGGTATAGCCTCCGATATTTTTGCCTTCAACCGGAGCGTAAAGATCTATCCATTGGCCTGGTTTAAAATGATAGGAACGAGAACCATAATCGAGTTTGAAGGCCTTGATTCTGGCCGTGACTTGTGAGACTTCGGAGATAGTGGCTTTAAAAATGTCAGGTTGATTGCTCATGCAACCAACCTAACACAATTTTACTGGATTTGAATATTAGAAATGCTTCCACCTTTTCCAGAGAAAGCTTCGTCGCTGATAACTTTAAACTTTAAGTCAATTTTCTTGCCGGCAAAAGCAGCAAGGCTAATGTGAAAACTTTCATTTTGTGGCTGAGACACTGGCTCCATTAACTTCGTTTCCACTCCATCAACGATGGCCACGATTTCAAAGAAGTCAAAGTCAGGCTCTGTGTCCATAACCAGGTCAAATGAAAGAATCGTTTCAGTTTTTGGTAGTTCAATCGAAAGAGTGGCCTCTGTCGATGTCTCCGGACAGTAGCCTTCAAGAAGAAGAGCGTTGGCCGATTTTGTCCATCCACAATCTGGATTTCTTGGATATGTTGTCGTGACGGCATCACCGATAATGTTGAGATCTTGAAGCTTTTTAAAGGCCGGCAGAGTTTCCAGAAGAAGTGATGTTCTTAAAACAGGAAAGCGTGTAGATGAGTCGCGGTCAAAACCGTAGATTTCTACAGGCTCAGTTCCGTATGGAGTATTTTTAGAATCAAGTGTAACTGCAATATTGTCTTGCGCATCTTTTTCAAAACGTTGAACGAACTTCTTATTCTTGAAAACGGAGATGTAGTCTACATTTCCAACTGAAGCCTTTAGGTTAACAACTGTGTCTCCATGCACTTGAATTGATTTTTGGTCAAACTCAACAAAAG
>CAXHHE010000490.1:0-2175 GCA_964016365.1 uncultured Bacteriovorax sp.
GTACATACTCATAAATTTTATTTTCCTTTAAAGTTAGGTGCGCGTTTTTCCACGAAGGCCTTAGTTCCTTCATGCATATCTTCTGATGAAAAAATGCCTGAAAACTGTCTCTTTTCTAGCTGTAAACCTTCCGCGATAGTTAAGTCAATACCTTCATTCATAACTTTTTTTGCAATTGAGACGGCAAACGGAGAATTCGCTGCAATCGTCTTTAAAGTCTTCATTGCTTCGGCCATCATCGCGTCTTTTGTAGCAAAAGTTCTAACAACTAGCCCCATTCTAAGAGCCTCATCCGCTTTTACGTTTCTTCCAGAGAAGATAAGTTCTTTAGCGTTATTTCTGCCAACAAGCTTTGCTAGTCTTTGAGTTCCACCGAAACCTGGGATTAGACCAAGCTTAACTTCCGGCTGACCGAAAACTGCGTTTTCTGTAGCGTAAATAAAATCACAGCTCATCGCCATTTCACATCCACCACCTAGGGCAAATCCGTTTACACAAGCAATCACTGGAACCTGGATTGTTTCAAACAGAACCGTTACCTGCTGACCAAGCTGCCCAAGAGTGTAAGCATCACTTGGAGTCATGTCTGCCATCTCAGCGATGTCAGCTCCTGCGATAAAAGCTTTTTCACCTTCACCAGTAAGGATCAATCCAAGCATGTCGAACTTATCGTCTGACTTAAGGTCAGTAAGAAGTTCTTTTAGTTCGCTTAGCACTTCAGTGTTAAGAGCGTTTAGTTTTGTCGGGCGGTTGATCGTGATCACCCCGAATTTTTCCTGAAGTTCAAATTTTAGTGTCGTGTATGATTTATTTGTATTCATAGAATCCTCTTCCTGATTTTTTCCCCATGCGACCAGCTAGTACGTATTTCTTCAGTAGCGGGCACGGTCTGTATTTAGTGTCTCCAAGTCCATCATGAAGAACATTCATGATTGCAAGGCATGTATCAAGTCCGATGAAGTCAGCAAGTTCAAGTGGGCCCATTGGTTGGTTTGTTCCAAGTTTCATCGCCTGATCGATATCAGAAGCACTTGCTACGCCTTCGTATAGAGCGTACACAGCTTCGTTAATCATCGGCATAAGGATTCTGTTAACAGCGAATCCCGGGATGTCGTTAGCGCGAACGAAAACTTTCCCCATCTTTTCAGAAACAGCGGCCACTGTGTTGAATGTTTCATCAGACGTCTCAAGACCTCTGATTCCTTCAACCAGCTTCATTACCGGAACCGGGTTCATGAAGTGCATACCTGCTACAAGCTGTGGACGCTTAGTCACAGCTGCAATTTCAGTGATTGAAATTGAAGAAGTGTTTGTCGCCAGGATCGCTCCCGGTTTTGCCACTTCATCTAATTTTTTAAAGATATCGAATTTAATCGCTTTATTTTCAGTAGCTGCTTCAATAAGAAGATCGCAGCTTGAAAGTTTAGACATATCAGAAACTGTTGAAATTGCTTTCATCGTCTTTTCTACGAAGGCCGAATCCCACTTAGCTTTCTCTACGCCCTTTTTAAGTTGAGCTTCGATAAAATCCACTCCCTTTTTAAGTCCTTCGGGAGAAACATCGTAAATTTGAACAGTGTAGCCACTCATTGCAGCTACTTGCGCGATTCCACGGCCCATTTGCCCCGCGCCAACAATCCCAATGGATTGAACATTTTGCATATATACCTCACTCTTAATGGTAAAAACGCCCTAATGATACAAACCAGGCCATGGTTTCACAAATAAAACCTTGCCAAGTTTTTACAATTAGAATAAAAAATGAGTCTCATTAATTGCTGAGTGCAAAAAGTTAAAGTTGAAAATATCTAACGGTAGGAGTTAATTGTGGCAAACCACAAATCATCAGAAAAAAGAGCAAAACAAGATATCAAGAAGAACCTTGCTAACAAAGTTAACGAGTCTAAAACTAAGACTGCAGTAAAAAAAGTTAGAGATGCAATCACTGCTGGCGACAAAAAAGCTGCAGCTGCTGTTCTTAAAACTGCTCAAGCTGAACTAAGAAAACTTGCTAAGACTGGCGTTATCAAAGCTAACACAGCAGCAAGAAAGACTTCTCGTCTAGCTTCTCAAATCAACAACCTTAAATAATCTGTAAAGATTTTAAGATATAAAAAAGCCTCATAGTACCTGTCTCTTATACACATCTCCGAGCCCACGAGACGCTCAGTTATC
>CAXHHE010000491.1:0-2121 GCA_964016365.1 uncultured Bacteriovorax sp.
GTGGGCTCGGAGATGTGTATAAGAGACAGATCCGTTGCTTGTTGGAGAAGCGGGAGTTGGAAAGACAGCGATTGCTGAAGGCCTTGCTTACCGAATTGTTCAAGGTGATGTGCCGGAGCTTTTAAAAAATGCCGTTGTTTTTAGTTTAGACCTGGCAAGTCTTCTTGCCGGAACAAAGTATCGTGGTGACTTCGAGCAAAGACTGAAAAATGTCATGAAAGAATTAAAGACATATAATGAGGGCGGAAAAAATGAGGCCATCCTCTTTATAGATGAAATTCATACCATCATGGGTGCGGGTGCAACCAGTGGTGGCTCAATGGATGCTTCCAACTTACTAAAGCCTGCACTAAGCAGTGGTGAGCTTCGTTGCATCGGCAGCACGACTTATGAGGAATACCGCAAGTTCATTGAAAAAGACTCTGCCTTCAATAGAAGACTGCAAAAAGTGGACGTGGCCGAACCTAGTCCGGAAGACACACTTAAAATTCTTCTCGGCCTAAGACAAAAGTTTGAAGAGCACCACAACGTTAAATACTCAAATGCGATTATTAAGCTGATCGTCGATCTTTCAACTAAACACATTTCGGATCGCAAGAACCCGGATAAATCAATTGATGTTATTGATGAGGTCGGAGCGATGATCAGGATTCTTCCAGAATCCAAGCGCCACCAGAATATTACTAAAAAGGATGTTGAAACTGTCATCGCCATGATGGCCAAGATTCCTAAGATGTCAGTGGCCACTGATGAGCGCGATAAACTCAGAAGCCTAAAGAGCAACTTGAAGCTTCTCATCTTTGGGCAAGACCAGGCCGTGGAAAAAGTGGCCGATGCTATTCTTCTTTCAAGATCAGGACTATCGAGCGACCAAAAGCCGATGGGCTCATTTCTTTTTACCGGCCCAACCGGAGTAGGGAAAACGGAGCTTGCTAAGCAGCTGGCGCGCGAACTTGGGATTCATCTCGAGCGCTTTGATATGTCGGAGTATATGGAGAAGCACTCGGTGGCAAAATTAATTGGCGCTCCTCCGGGTTATGTTGGATTTGATAATGGGGGCCAGCTTACTGATGTGATCAAAAAACATCCGCACGCTGTTTTACTTTTAGATGAAATCGAAAAGGCCCATCCAGATATCTTCAATATCCTGCTTCAGATCATGGATCACGGAACTTTGACAGATTCACAAGGCCGAGCGACGGATTTTAGGAATGTCGTCATTATTATGACATCAAATGCTGGTGCAAAAGAGATGGAGTCGGGCTCAATCGGTATTGGTAAAGGGTTGGACAACCAGGCTTTCAAGCGCGATTCGGCCATTAAAAACTTTTTCACACCAGAGTTTAGGAACCGTTTGGATGCCATCGTCCATTTCAACAAGCTTTCTGATGAACAAGTCTTAAAAATCGTCGACAAGTTCCTTATCCAGCTTGAAACGAAGCTTGGAGAGAAGAATGTAGAGCTGATTGTTGAAGAATCGGCGCGCGCACATCTGGCACGAGTTGGTTTTGATCCGCAAATGGGTGCCAGACCTTTGGCCAGAATCATCGATCATGAGATCAAGAAGCCACTTTCGCATGAAATTCTTTTCGGAAAACTCGAAAAAGGCGGCGTTGTTGTGGTGATGTTGGATGAAAAAGAGCAAAAAATCGTCTTCAGATTCCAAGATTAGGTTAATTTTTGCCCAATTTAGGGCCTTGCCATGAACTTTTTTTAGGTCCTCTTCATTTTTTTTCAACCCCATTAAAATTTTTTTTCGGCAGACCTTAGGGTCTGCCTTCTTTATTTTTTCAAGCCTCATGTCAATTGTGGAAAACGAACGAAATATCGATGAATAAAGCATTTCAGCGATTCTATCAGAGGGAGAAAGAGATCGGATGAAACATCATTTGCGGCCTCTTTGATCACTTCATCACATGCTCGATGATGAAAAACGTGAAAAAAAAAATTAAAGGATTTGAAAAAAAATACGAAAAATAAAACAAAGATGTATTTTTTGTTTGCACGAAAATAAAAAAATGATTATTCTTGAAAAAAGAATAAAAACTTTTGGAGGGTTTTATGGCTGTTAAGAAAGCAACAAAGAAAGCTGCTAAGAAAGTAGCAAAGAAAGCAACTAAG
>CAXHHE010000492.1:0-2104 GCA_964016365.1 uncultured Bacteriovorax sp.
ACACAGAAGCCTTCGTCGGCAGCGTCAGATGTGTATAAGAGACAGTCTCTGCATTTCTATAAAGTGTTTTGATGATCTCAACTCTTTGTTGAGTCCCGACACTGACGTTTTCAATTTTTTGATCTAGCTCTAAATCGAAGCTATAGGTATTGATGATTTCTTCGATTTTCTTGCGGGCCGTTTTATAATCAATCATGCCCAGGAAATTTTTTGGCTCAATCCCAAGAATGATGTTTTGAAGAATAGTAAAAGGGCGGACCAGTCGGAAGTGCTGGTGAACCATTCCAATTCCCAAAGCGATGGCATGAGCAGGGGATTCGATTTTAATCTTTTGCCCGCGCACGAGCATTTCGCCTTCACCCGGATCAGGTTGGTGTTCGCCGTAGATGGTTTTCATCAACGTTGATTTACCGGCACCGTTTTCTCCGAGAATAGCGTGTACCTCGCCGGTTTCCACCGAGAGGTACATATTGCGATAGGAGATACAGTCCCCAAAACTTTTTGTGAGGTTCTTAAGCTCTAGTGCCAGCATTATTTAACAGTCTTGGCAAAGCTTACGAAGTTCTTTTCAGTCGCTGGAACTTTGATTTTTCCATCGATGATTTGTTTTTTGATTTTAGCGACTTCTTCCAGAAGAACAGCTGGAACCATTTTAGAAGTTGTCGGAGCGATATCAACAGCACCATCTTTTAGACCGTACTCGATAGTCGTTCCACCTTTGAATGTCCCTTTATTTAAATCAGCAACAACGTTGAAGATCGCTGAATCAACTCTCTTCATGCTTGAAGTGATAACGTTCTTTGGAGCAAGGTAGTTTTGGTCGCGGTCAACACCAACGGCCATTTTATTCTTTTCTTTAGCGGCTTCGATAACCCCGTCACCAACTGCACCAGCAGCGTGGAAGACAACGTCAGCACCTTTTCCGATCATTTGGTTAGCAATTGCTTTTCCTTTAGCAGCATCAGTGAAAGACTCAGCAAATTGCTCGATGATGTTAATTTTTTTGTTGGCGAATTTCGCTCCGGCCTTAAATCCGTATTGGAAGCTGTGGATGATAGGAACACTCATTCCACCGATGAAACCGATAGTTCCTGTCTTGCTCATTTTGGCAGCGATGTAACCAGCAAGGAAAGATCCTTCTTCTACTTTGAACATTACACCGATAACGTTCGCTGGAGTTTTAGCTCCGTAAGAGTAATCGATAACGGCATACTTTTGTTTAGGATTCTGTTTAGCTGCGATTAAGATTGCGTCGGCCATTTTAAAACCGATACCCCAGATCAGGTCATTTTTTGCATCGTAAAGAGTCTCAAGGTTCGCAGGATAGTCCGCATCTTGTTTAGATTCCTGGTAACTGACTTTAATTCCCAGTTCTTTTTTTGTTTTTTGTAGGCCTTCCCAGGCAGACTGGTTGAAAGATTGGTCATTTACGCCCCCGACATCGGTGACCATACCAACCTTAAGTGGCGCAGCGTTAACTGTGTTTAGTGAACAAAGTAAGACAAGTGAGAAAACGACATTTTTAATTCTCATGAAACCCTCTTCAATATTGACCGTATAACTTTTTAAGTTAGACACTTTTAGCACTTATCAATGAATATTGGTAGAAAGATTTACACTCCTTTCACCCTTTGTTTTAATAAGTTTGCACTATTTACACCCCCGAGAGGACCCATGCCTAATAGACCAATGATTTTAGCTTCATTCCTGACTTTAATGACACTTTCAAACGCCCATGCCATCACACTTGGAGAGAGTTTTAATAGCGCCCTTTTAAATAACCAGGCAGACAACATCAACGAATCACGTCTTCGCCAAAGCTTTGAAGAAAAAAGACAAGGCCAAGGGACTTACCTGCCGACTTTATCGATTAGAGGAACATATCTAAAGCAGGAAAATTTCGATGATCAAAAGACATTGGGATTAAACCTGACGACGAGCCTTTATAACGGCGGTCGCGATAAGCAATTGATTGAGAACTCAGAGACGAATGTTCAAATCGCTAAAAACCAGAGACAAATCGATCGCGTGAACTTGTATATGGAAGTGGTTGAGGCCTACTACCTGTCTCTTATACACATCTGACGCTGCCGACGAAGGCTTC
>CAXHHE010000493.1:0-2102 GCA_964016365.1 uncultured Bacteriovorax sp.
GAAGCCTTCGTCGGCAGCGTCAGATGTGTATAAGAGACAGACTCTGAAGGAATCGGAGTTGAACTTTTCCAAAGATTTTTAAGTGGGATATTTTTAGCGACACTTAAAATTTTTCTCAAAGTGCCCATATCAAGTTTCCCCTGAATAAGATCCGCGCTTGTTACCGTCCCGTCACTTTCCAGGGAAATTTTAATTTTAATTAGTTGGTCTTCTTTAATCACTAAAGCGGAACCCAGTCTTGTTTCAAAATGCTTTTTGATTTGTGAAAAAAGCACTCCACCATCAAAATCCCCTGCCCCTGTTCCAAACCCCAGACCACTTACGCCGCCTGAAGCTGTTCCATTTCCTACTCCACTACCACCTGTGGCCGCAGATGAATGGGCCGAAGCAACTGCAGATACCGAATCAGTCGTGATCGCTTTTTCTGCTGGAGTTGCTGGTTTAGTCAAGGCCGGTGCTGAAGTGTCTTTTACGAGATTTTTTGCAGCAGCAGGCGCGCTTGAAGCACGTCTGCTGAAATTGATTCCATCTAAAGAGATTGTCTTGCCGTTTCCACGTCCACCGGTGAGTTCCAGTGTTTGCACAGAGCTTTTATAAAAAGCGGCCGACGCCAATAAAACCACCAGTCCATGGACAGCGATTGAAGCGGTGAAAGCGCGAATGTCTGTAGCGGCGAAAACTTTCATGATTAATTACCAGTTATAAGTCAATCTCACACCCAACTCTCTTGGCGTGCTCACCTGATGGTATGTCCCAGGGAAGGCCGTTGATGTAGGAGTTCCATCATAAATTAAATAGTCCTTATCGAACAGATTTTTTGTATAAACTTCAATCCCGTAAGATGAGAAAACGTACTCGGCGTTCAGGTCAATGTAATACTGATTCGGTGCTCTTTTTGTATTCTCAGCATTGGCCCAGCTTTGTCCTAGTAAACGTCCTACCACACCTAAACTCAGATTGTCAGTGACTTCTGACTTCCATGAAATAAGTCCAGTGTATTTGGGAGCGTTCGGGAACTCTTTACCAGCATAATTCGTACTGCCTGATTTGAAGTTTAAAAACTTCGTGGCCACATAACCCACGCTTGCGCCTAAATGATGACGGGAAAGGATATTAACTCCCCCTTGAACCTCTGCTCCATATAACTCTGATGAGGAAGCATTTTTAATGCTCGAATCGTACGGATCATTTTGGACGACTCGCACCTGAACCTGTTGCTTTTTCCAGTTCGTATAAAAGATATTGGTTGAAATATTAAAGGCCTTATCATTGTATTTCTGTGACAGCTCATAGTTGTGAGTGAGTTCAGGATCATAGCTGCTGGCCGTTCCACGTCGGCGGTTAACACTCACTCCCCCATTTCTGTAAGCTTGAGAGTATGAAAGACCAAAGTCATTGTTGGCATTCAAATGATAGACGTAACCAAGCTTTGGCAACGCCATTAATTTTTTATTTTCGTCTCCATGATCTCCGATAATTCCTGCGACATAATTATCAATTGTCGTGTTGGCCCCGCCATAGTTTCCATTTCTCACGCCGTATAGGAATGTTTTGTATTCGTTAACAACATACTCTAAACGAAGCCCCAGGTTAAGCGAATGCTCTTCTGTAAAATCATAAGTGAAAGAGTCAAATAAACTGTAAACTGTTTTTAAGTTCTTTTGTGCCTGGATAGCATCAATCAAGGCATAATTTGAGCCACCGATTGGGAACATAACATTGAAGTGGTGATAGTCATTTAATTTGTAGTTATGCAGGTTAAAACCAAGTGTGTTATTAATCTTCCCCGATTTATACTGAAGCAGGTTTTCTAAAGTCATCATCTGGTCTTTGTAATCTTCTGTTCTAGGCCCTGCCAGGTTATTTTTAGTCCCATCAGCATCAGAAGACACTTCTTGCTTTGACTTAGAGAAGGCCACAATGAGAGTATTTGAAAAAACTTCATTAAACTTTTTATAATAACGAATAGCTCCCTGAGCATTGTGCGCTTTATTTTTATAGTCGATGTCTTCAAAAACTTCGTGTTTAAAAGGATCTGTGCCTTGAACGTAAGTTCCTCCCGTTGAATTTCTAAACATCTTCAGGTCAAAAATCAGCTTGTC
>CAXHHE010000494.1:0-2090 GCA_964016365.1 uncultured Bacteriovorax sp.
TACACAGAAGCCTTCGTCGGCAGCGTCAGATGTGTATAAGAGACAGCCCTTTAGACCATCAATCCATGACCCAAGGACTACGCCATCGTATAACTGCCATGCTTCAAGTTCAGCGATAATTTCTTTTTTGTAGGTTTCAGTGAATTCTGAAAAGTTAGCAAATCCCGGAATTGTGACAACCTTTTCTCCGGCGCGGATTTCTTTAATAAGGGCCTTTACTTCGCGGGCACTAGGTTTATTTAAATCCGGACGCATGATTCCCAGGTAAAAGATGTTTCTTTGAAAGCGCGAGTGCCACCAGCAGACACCACCGTTAAAGAGGCCCCCTTGATTCTTAAAAGACATCAGGTTGCTTGATTCGTCGGCATATGAGGTAAGAACACTGCTGTCTTCAAAGCGGGCGCAGAACTCGTTTTTCGTCGTCGGCAGTGTACCGGCAAAAGTATTAACGCTCAAAAGAGCACAAAGGATTAACATTGATTTTTTCATTCTTAAAGAATGAAGAATCAGAAGGAGAGTGACTACTTAAAAAAACTATCACGATCAAAATGGTCGGATAGTCTATTCAATGATGATGTCGTTTTTAAGTTCGTTTTTTGCTGTGCCAGCGCTCTTTGGAAAGTAATTCTCCAGGATATCACTTGCTGCACTGATGGTGTTTTTTAGGGCCTCAACAAAATCGCCTTCTTTGACTTTTTCAATGAACTCCTGGGTGATTTCATCCCAGATTTTTTGGTCGACTTTTTGTTTTACACCAACATCTGTGATGATTTTAATTTGGCGCTCTAAAAGTGAGATAAAAATAAGGACACCATTGTGTTTGTCTGTGGCGTGCAGGTTGTGTTCGTAAAAAGCTTCGATGGCCCTTTGAGTGACTTCGGTTTCGATTTCTTCTTTAGTGATTAAAAGTCTTGTGACCGCAGGGATATTCCCCAGCCAGTAGCCAATAAAAAGTCCTGGGACTTGAATCCATAAAAAATAAATTGGATTAATGATCGCCAGAGGGGAGAAGTAGAGTCCCAGCGAAAAAATAAATGATACGATGATCGCTGCTCTCCAGTGGGCCGCAGGATAATTATCTGATGTCGATACAATCATCGGCACCAATTCACTGTGGGATTTTTTCTCGGCCTCAGTGATAAGCTTTTTAATCTGTTCTTTGTCTTTTGCTGAAATCATATTTGCCTCTAAATTTATTTTACCAACTACCACTCGAGCCACCACCGGAAAACCCGCCGCCGCCTCCGGACCACGAACTTCCACCGCCGCCTCCACCGAGGCCGCCTCCGCCACCCCAGCCGCCGTAATATCCACCACGGCCACCTCTTCCTCCGCCACGAATGTTAGGGAAGAAAAACTGCAGGAAGAAAATGAGACCAAAGATGGCAATAAGAACCATCGGTGCACTTCCTTTCCTGTGATGGCGAGGTTTGATTTGCCCGTTAAAATCGAGCTTCTTGCCATCGGCCTGGGCCATGAGGGCAAGACCTAAAGCAACTCCATTGTCGTAATCACCTTTTTGGAAAAAAGGTTTTACCTCATCAAGAATTCGATTAGTGGTTAAATCGGTGAGTGTGCCTTCAAGGCCACGGCCCACTTCAATACGCATTTTTCTATCATCTAAAGAGATGAGAAAAAGAGCTGCGCGGTCGTCGCCTTTTTTTCCAAGCTTCCATTCATCGACGACTTTTATCGAATATGACTCAATTGTTTCATCAACTAATTTATCAATGATGAGAACTTGAAACTGAATGCCTTCTGTTTGGTTGAGATTTAGTAAGGCCCCTTCAATCGCACGGGATGCATCCCTTGAAAGAAACTGGGCCTCATCTACCACGGGACCCGTAAGGGCCGGCACCTCAAGAGCAAAAGCGCTTAAGGTGCATAGACAAAATAATAAAAGTGAAACAAGAGTTTTTTTAATCATTAGAATTTAACTGCTGGAGCTTCTTGTGCTTTTTCTAAGTTTTCAACAGCAAATTGCGGCTTCTTTTCATGCTTTAAGAAAATCGAGTTGTACCAAGATGTCGGAGGTACAGTCACCCTGTCTCTTATACACATCTCCGAGCCCACGAGACGCTCAGTTATCT
>CAXHHE010000495.1:0-2088 GCA_964016365.1 uncultured Bacteriovorax sp.
AGATAACTGAGCGTCTCGTGGGCTCGGAGATGTGTATAAGAGACAGGGGGTATATTACCCCCTTCTTTTAGTTCAGTTCATATGATTCGATTTCTTTTAATTTTCGATAAAGCGTTTTACGATCAATATCTAGTTCTTTCGCTGTTTGTTCTTTAGCAAAATTATTACGCTTAAAAATAAACTCAATGTATTTTTTGCAAACATCTTCCAAAGTCATTAGTGAGTTGATTGAGAAAAGGGCCCCATCAGCAACACCTTCCATTTTCTTTTCTTCACCAGAATGATCTGTATTTGGCAGATCGTCCGGCTCGATAAAATCCGCCTGCGCTAAAACAACTGCTCTTTCAATCGCATTTTCCAGTTCGCGGACGTTCCCCTGCCATGGTAGCGATTCCAGCTTTTTAATTGCTTCTTTCGTGAATCCTTTAATGCTCACATTGTTCATTAGACTGAATTTTTTCAGGAAGTATTCAGACAGAGGAAGAATGTCTTCTTTTCTATCGCGAAGAGGTGGCATATAAATCGGAATAACATTCAAACGGAAGTACAAGTCTTCTCTAAATCGCCCGGCTTCCACTTCTTTCTTTAAATTTTTGTGAGTCGCACAGATAATTCTTGCGGTGATATCTCTCGGTTGGTTTTCACCAATACGCTTGATTTTTCTTTCTTGAAGCACTCGCAGAAGTTTTGCTTGTAACGGAAGGGCCAAATCCCCGATCTCATCCAGGAACAATGTTCCGTTATTGGCCTCTTCAAAAAGACCAACCTTACTTCCCATCGCTCCGGTAAAGGCTCCCTTTGCATAACCGAATAACTCTGACTCCAGCAAGTTTTCCGGAATAGCAGAACAGTTAATAGCAATGAATGGCTGGTTTTTTCTCTCACCTAGTTCATGAACTGCGCGAGCGACAACTTCCTTACCAGATCCACTTTCTCCACTGATAATAATATTGGCCTGAGAACTTGAAACTCTTTTTGCCAACTCCATCGCTTGTTTAAACCCAGGGCTTCTTCCGATCACACCTTTAAGCCCAAGGAAGTCTTGCTCGTTAAAAAGACTCTTCAGGTTAGTGTTCTCAGTTTGCACTTGATTTAAGAAAAGAGCTCTTTGAACTGAAATTAATAATTGTGGAAAGTGCAGCGGCTTTAAAACGAAGTCATAAGCTCCGGCCTCAATGGCCTCAAGAGAAACTTCTAAACTTCCTTCCGCTGTCATCAGAATGATTGGCAGAACTAAATTGATTTTTCTAATACGCTTGATGAAATCCACTCCCGACATAACCGGAAGCTTGAAGTCCGATAAAACAACATCGACTGCTACTTTTGAACTCTCAATATCGTCCAGTGCAAGTCGTGCATCTTCGTACGTAACAACGTTGTAGCCTCTTTGCTTAAAGAAAGAGCAAAGCAGGTCTAAAAGGTCTTTATCATCATCGATAATCATGAGTGTTGATAGTTTTTTTGTTTTCATGGGGTATTTTTTCTCTCTGGGGTTTTTAGTACCGTTCTTGTGGCAAGTGTGGCATATTTCCCAACTCCTGTCAACACCTATCAGCTAAGTATATGTAATTAAATAATGCAAAGATGGCATAAGTCCTGCTTTTAATTAGAATCAGAGTCGTGAACTTCTTTAAAGGAGATAGATATGTTGCGCGCAGCCATTATTTTTTTCGTTTTGGGGCTTATTGCCATGCTTTTTGGGGCCTATGGAATTGCCGGGGTTTCAATTGAAGTTGGTAAGGTTCTGCTGATGGTATTCATCGTTTTAGCAATCCTAAGCTTTGTTGTTGGCCTAATTAGAGGCGGTGGTGGAAAACACCTTCCTTAACTTTCAAACGACATTGTTTAAATAAGTTTGACGGGTCTTCAATCCTGCAAAATTGAAGGCCCTCATGCTTAAGGAAAAAAAATCCAAAATGCAGTCAATCTTTTTATCTCTCATTCACTGATAAGAATTTATCAATGGAAGAAAAAAGCATGACTGCTTTTTTTATTTTAGGATACGGAATGTTTAAACCACTTGTTTTCTCCCTGGCCTTCACACTTTCACCTCTGGCCTTTTCGGCCACACCTGTTGAAGGGACCACT
>CAXHHE010000496.1:0-2083 GCA_964016365.1 uncultured Bacteriovorax sp.
GGTTTTGCCAGGGTCTTCGGCCAAAAGAGAGATCATCTTGACGAGCTAAACTCCAGAGACATAAAAAAAGAACGAGCAGATAAAATCCGCTGACCCAAAAGGTTTTGGATTTCATCTGCCCACTTTGTTTTAGTGCTTCACTTTTATTCATCAATTATTTTTTAGGAACGAGTTTCCCCGTCGCCAATCCTGCTTCTTTGATCGGACGATAGAAAGTATTGTCTTTTTTTACAAACCCTGTGTAGTGAGCTGGAAGAAGGGCCGTATTTGTCTTTAATTCTTTCCCTACATTTTCAAGCGCTTTTTGCAAAGAAGCGACAAACTTCTTATCTTTTTTCAGTTCAGCACTTACGGCCATTGCATCGTTTGGCAACGGTGAAGATGTCCAGATGATCACAGATTTTTTCTCATCAATAAGACCTTGCTCAATCATCGCATTGCGGTTGCGGTTGTAGTCTGCACCAGCATCCAGCTCTCCAGCAGTCACTTGAGTTTCAATCGCCTGGTGTTTTGTATAAAGAACTTTAGAGAAAAATTCTTCCGGCTCTTTTACACTGAATGTTTTTTGAAAATAGTGGAAAGGAATTAGGTAACCAGACGTTGAACCTTTATCACCAAAGGCAAATGTTTTACCTTTTAATTGCTCCGTTTTAGTAATCCCAGAATTTGGGTGAGTCACGATGATGGCATAATACTCAGGCTTTCCATCGTAGAGAATTGTTGCCACGGCCTCAGCACCTGCTTCGTTATTAGCAAGCACATAACCCCATGGCCCCATGAGGGCGATATCAGTTTCCCCTGCTGCAATCGATTTTGCCAATCCTTCCCAAGTGTCCACTGTCTTTAATTCAACAGGACGCTTTAGTTCACGGGCAAGGTAATCTGCCAGCGGCTTATAAGTCGCATCGTTTTTTTCTTTGTCTGGCTGAAAGAGTCCTACCCCGAATTTCAAGGGTGCTAACTCTGCAAAAACATGAGAACTGCCTAATAGTAAGGCTAACAAAACGATCATTTTCATCTTTTAAAGTCCTTCTTAAAAGTTAATTAATCCCTTAAGTATAGGGGAAGCCGTCAATTTCTACTATGACAATTTATCTACAGGGAATGTAAAAATTTCAATCCTTCCCCTCTGCATCTGACCAAGGGCTATACTCCCAAGTGAACCCTATTTTTATCCTTGGAAGAGGCCTTTATGAAGTCATTATTGACCTTGATTGATCTTGTGAGAACCGGCATCATCTGGACACGCCTAACTGTTCACAACACATGGGGAATTCTCAACGTTTTTAATATCGTGTGGGTTAAACCAATGAAAGGCGGACTCCTGAGTGAAGATCACCCGATGGTCACTGGATTAAATCCTGAAACAAACCTACCTATCTGGACACAAAATATCGTTTTCCAATCTGTGCGCTCTCCAGAATACCAAGATGCACCAAGTGATGAAGAGATTGTATGCGACGTAGGAAATTACATGCGCAAAATGGTTGAGAATTCAGCTCAATCAAAAAAATACCCACAAGGTAAACCCGACAGAATGCCGCCGGCAATTAACTACATTCACGGTTGTGTTCACTACAACGGTGGTTTTCTTATCTTCAATGATTTTAAAGATGCTATTACTCACTTTAGCCACCCTGACTTTCAGGCCTCTTTTAAACGTTTTGTGAATGAAGAAAAAAGAGAGCCAGTGACTATTTTTAGAAACAGAAACTACGACCGCGTAGAGTTCCTGGAGTTCGTGTGTTTCCTTAGAACAACTTTTCCATGGTTCTCAAACACTAACGGAAATAAAAAAAGAATTGGCTGGGGAAATCCGGCACCATACCCTGCAGTCAACACAATCACTGGGCACTGGATGACAGACACTTACAAAATCTACACGGAAGCTGGAAGACAAACAGTATGCAGAAAACCAATTGAAAAACAATATTTCGCTCACAAGGTTTATGTTGGCGTGCGCTCTGTGGTCAAACCTCAGGAACAATTCCTGGCCCGTTTTACCGATGAAAGAGTTGTGGCCAGAGGAGCTAAGGGTAATCTCTTTTTCGTCGACTTAAGAAAACTCTCTAGAGGTTATAAA
>CAXHHE010000497.1:0-2082 GCA_964016365.1 uncultured Bacteriovorax sp.
TTCTGTGACAAAGGTCGCTATGAAGAGAATGCTAACTTCATCATCAGGCTTTACAACGCTGAAGATAAACTTGTTTATGACAAGCGCGTCTACTTAAATCCAATGGTTTTTCATGAAGGCTTCACTGATAAAAAAGACCCTGGGGCGATTAAGAAAACTAAAATCACTCAAGACGCAAACTCGCGCATCGTAAAATTCCCGGTCTCTAAAGAGATGGGAACAATTACAAAATATAAAATTGAATCGCTTGAAGATAAAAAGACTTACGAAATGCAAAAATTAAAGTGGTAGTTATGAAAAAGAATTTTAAACAAATCGCACTGGCAACTTTCGTTATGGGAATGACCCACTCTGCACATGCTTATAAGTATGTCATTTACACTGATGAAACAACGACAACTAAATCAGAAGAAGTGGCGCAGATGATGAAATCAACTTACCCCTTCAATAAGTTTGATGTGGAGATTGAAATCGTTCGCGTTTCTCCTGAAGAGCTGGATTGTGGAAGCTCCCTGGGAATTGACCGTCTTGTGACTTGTAAAAATTCAGATAGCATCCAGGCCCAGGCTGCCAGACGCGGCGGAGACCAGGCCATGATTGTAAAGAGCATGAGCAAATGGGGTGGATCAAGTTCTGTTGGTGGCGGTGTTCCGGTTATTACAACGGGAACTAGTTCAAGGGCCATGTTACACGAGTATATGCATACGCTTGGCCTCTGCGATGAGTATGAATACAGTGCTTCCGAGGCTGAAATTTATTGTGAAAGAGAAAGAAACACTCCCAATGTTGCATACATTACACCTGAGTCATCCTATGGGTCTGACCCTGAAGCAAAAGCGTTGCATGGAGGAAGTATTCCTTGGAACAACGACATTTTGGTGACGACTCCAATTACAACGGCGAGGCAGTTGGGAACGGGGGCAGTAGATTTTAAAAAGCAAGCACCACAAAATAACACGACAATGGCCATGGTTTTAGCTGAACCGACAGGTCTTTATCGCGGACAAGTTTGTAACAAGGCCAAGACCCCTAGATATTCATGGCATCCAGGTGGGACTTCGACAGTTATGAACAATGTCGACGCAGGGCTTGGTGCTCCGCTGGAGAGAATTATTGAAAGACTTCTCATTTCCAAAGGTGTTGATAAGAAACTTCAATTTGCTGAAAACGAGCCTCGAGTTTCGGATGAAAAGAAAAATGAAGAGAGGGCCGGTGAGGTGGTAGTAGATTCAAAGCCTCAAACGTCAATCAACGATACGGCCAGAGGCCTCTTCAAGTCGTTCTTCTCGTGGATCAAGGAGCTCTTTGAGTCTATAGGGCGCTCACTGTCTCGCTAAGCAAAGCAATTCAGTCAATTTCCGGGGCGAGAGCCCCGCATTATTTAAACAAATCATGCTTAATCGCCGGGAGTGGCCCGGCGCGTTTTTTAGGTCTAATTTTCCTCTCAAAAACTTCTGTCAAAACTTCCATTGACCTTTTACACTACACTCTCTACAAGTATAAAAAATTGACGAATTTTCGCTTTGTACGCCTACATATTTCATGGAGTTTTTATGACTAAAATTAAAGTTGGTATTAACGGAATGGGACGCATCGGAAGAACTGTTTTACGCGAGTTCTTCAACCGCAATGAATCTGAATTCGAAATCGTTGCAGTTAACAACCCTGGTAAAGCAGAACAATACGTTCACCTTCTAAAATATGATTCAGTTCACGGACCATTTCAAGGTGACGTTCACCTTGAAGGTGATAGCCTAAGCATCAACGGGAAACTTCTGAAGTTTTACTCGCAAAAAGATCCATCAGAAATTCCTTGGTCAGATCTTGGTGTTCAAGTTGTTATCGATTCAACTGGTGTATTTAAAGACAAAGAAGGTCTTTCAAAGCACATGCACGGAACTGTTAAAAAAGTTATTATGTGTGCTCCAGGAAAAGGATTGGATGCTACTTTCGTAATGGGAGTTAACCACAACATTTACGATGCTTCAAAACACCACGTGATCTCAAACGCATCTTGTACAACAAACTGTCTTGCTCCAATCGTAAAAGTTCTTAACGAAAAATTTGGAATTGAAACTGGAT
>CAXHHE010000498.1:0-2015 GCA_964016365.1 uncultured Bacteriovorax sp.
GAAAAAAGAAAAATCCTTGAAAAAAAAGTTCGGGCCCAGAAAAGCTTTACTAAAAAAATAGATATCGAAAAAAAGCCTGAATGGTTTAAAGTGAAGCTTCCCGGTGGTGAAAATTACCGGGAAGTAAAAGCTGAATTGAAAAAAAATAAACTCTGGACCGTCTGTGAAGAGGCCGCATGCCCGAACTTAAGCGAATGTTGGGCCGCCAAAACAGCAACGATAATGATCTTAGGTGGAACATGCACCAGGGCATGCAAGTTCTGTCACGTAGACACTGGTAACCCTGGGGGGAAGTTGGATCTTGATGAAATTTCCAACGCTGCAAAAATGGCCCAGGTAATGAATCTGAAATACCTGGTTGTAACTTCTGTAGACCGAGATGATCTCGAAGATTATGGTGCATCTCATTTTGCCAATGTCGTTAAAGCAATTAAACAGAGCAATCCTTCAACGCTAATTGAAACTCTCGTTCCTGATTTTAATGGATCAGAAAAACACATGCACACTTTGGCACAAAGCTCTCCATTTGTGGTCGCCCAAAATGTCGAAACAGTGGAACGCCTGACTTATGATGTGCGCGACCGAAGGGCCGGCTATGAGCAGACTTTAAAATGCCTCGAGTTTTATAAAAAGCATTATCCAGACATCAGTACTAAAACCTCATTAATGGTTGGCCTGGGGGAAACTGTTGATGAACTCATCACCACAATGAAGGATTTAAGGGCCATTGATGTCGACATTATTACATTCGGTCAATACCTGCGCCCGACCAAAAGACATCTTCCAGTCCTGGAGTATTATCATCCGTCTACATTTGAGATGTTAAAAGAGAAGGCCTATGAAATGGGCTTTAAATTCGTCGCCTCAGGTCCATTGGTCAGAAGCAGCTATAAAGCGGCCGACTATATGGAGCACCTAAAAATCAAGGGGCACATGAAGTGAAAATCTTTAAAGGCATAAAGCTCGAAGATTTTTCATTAACTCCCCAAGATATCCAAGTTCACGCAACAACGGCCGTTATCATAAAAAAATCCTGGCCGTACGAGCTCGCCCATTCGTTCCAAGAAATCATGGTCGAAAAAATTTATGAGCATCCCGATGAATCACTGTTCATTTTTTGCTCACACCCTAGTTGCCTGACTCTTGGGAGAGGATTACAAAAAACAGCGACAGATATCATTCCTCTTATTGATTTTGATCCATTAATTGAAGAGCAACTATCCCTAAAAATTCACAGGATCAAAAGAGGTGGAGGTATTACTTTCCACCATGAAAGACAAATCGTTCTCTATCCTATGATTTCGCTGGATCATAAAAAATATAAAGTTTTTGATTTTATGCTGCTGGCACTATCTCTAATCAAAAATGTGTTAGAAAAAAAATATGGTCTCCAATCACTTGAAGTCAGATCTGATTTATTAGGTCTTTGGGCAAAACAGTTTAAGATCGCCTCTATAGGACTCTCTACACGAAAGTTTGTGACTTATCATGGAGTGGCCTTGAATTTAGGTGAAGATCAAAAAATTCAGGAAGCCTTGTCCATGATTTTCCCATGCGGACTTCCGGGAAGTGCTTACTCGAATGTAAGTCGTATTTTACAAAAAGACATTTCATTTGAAGATTTACAACCAGAGTTAATGCTGGAATTTCTCAAGTCCATAAATGATTCAACTTCCAGGTCTACAAAGGAAGATTCACTAGTGTCTGAATTATCTTAATATAAGATGGTGAGACAAATTCCTCGATCAGCTTAGGAATAATAAGCTTCATTTCCACTTTTTCTTTCTTATCAGTTGTGGCCACAAAAATCTCAACAAACGCTTCTGCAATCAAAAGAACCTTTGACAGAGGTGAAAGATCTTCAGGGTATTTATTGGCAAACCCGGAACCCTTTTTCATCCCGTGGTGGTGTTTAATGAGAACATCCGCTCCCATCGGGCAGCGCTTGTAAGTCACAACTAACTCCGCCCTGTCTCTTATACACATCTCCGAGCCCACGAGACGCTCAGTTATCT
>CAXHHE010000499.1:0-2006 GCA_964016365.1 uncultured Bacteriovorax sp.
ATCTACACAGAAGCCTTCGTCGGCAGCGTCAGATGTGTATAAGAGACAGCAGGCAGCTGTCGTTTCTTTCTGTGGAGTTGTTCAGTTAATTAAAGAGTATCCTAACGACGAAAGATATAAAAATGCGATGTTAAAAATTAGTGCAATCGAATCATCGCTAGGAATGGAGAAAGGTGAAATTAAGTGTTTTGAAGAGAAACCAGCCGATTCAGGAAATTGATTTAGGCAAAGATGTTCTCGCACATGATTATTCAGAAACCATTTTTTTGATCGGACGATCAAAGGACTGCCATATTGTTCTCGATGATAAGAAAATCTCGAGAGAACATGCACGCATCATTCACAAGAGTGGTAAATGGTTTATTGAGAAAACCAATCCGGATAATGCCTGCCAGATTAATGGTGATGATTTTGAAAGACATGAGCTGGAAGTAGGCGATGTTTTCACCGCTGAATCTTTCAGCGTGACAGTATTAAGTGACGGGACAGAGGCAACTGGGGTGACGACCCAAAAAGAGGCCCTGGCTGTTGAACAAAAAGTAGAAGAGGTGGCGGCAGCCCCAGTGGTACAAAAAGAAACACCGCCAGAGCCAGCGGCACCTGCTAAAAATACAAAATCTAATGCTACGGCGACGGATTTAAATATCCAACAAATAGATACTGTTGATTCATCAGTTCATTTTGACCAGGATTCAACTAAAGAGATTGGGCTGGATGATATGGTGGAGTCTTCGGGAGAAGAGTCTGAATTCCAGGATCAACCAGAAGATGACCTGGATTTATCACTAGGCGGAACCCCACGCTCTGAAGATGCCAGCACGATTACTTCTCAAGAGACAGATGCTGATTTTGTTATCGCAGAGAATGATTCAGGGGAAGCACCGGTAGAAGACGAGAACATGTCTTACTCGCTGGAAAATATCGACAGTGGAAATGATGATGAAAGTACAAAAGTTATCCAGACTTTTGCTTCTGTCTACCTGGAACTTTTTGGAGACACCGCTCCTTACGACCGCTACATTATTGAAAATGAAAAGACGTTTATCGGACGCGATCCTAGTAAATGTCAGATCGTTTTAAATGATTCAGAAGTTTCAACTGTTCACGCCGTAATCACTAAAAATAATATTATGTTGAGTCTCGAAGATTTAAACTCTTCAAACGGAACTCTTCATAAAGGTGACCGCATCAACAAGGTCATGTTAGGCCACAACGATGAATTCGTTATTGGTGGTGTAACTTTCACCGTCAAGATTAGATCGGAATTCTTAAAAGAAGAAAGTGCAACACTGATGGCCGTTGATGAAAATCAGACGGTCGAAGTTGAAGAGGTTGTAGAAGAGGAACTGGAAGAAGGTGAGCAGCTTGATGCTTTAGGTGAAGCTGTTTCAGCAGAGCCAGAAGAGAAATCAATTATTAAGCGCATCCTAAAAGATGAGCAAAAGAGAAAGAAAGCACTTTATATTATCGTCGCCCTTGCGGCCGCCTGGTTTATGTTTGGCGACGAACAACCTGCTCCGGTTAAGCAGACGAAAAAAAACCCGGCAAAAAAATCGATAAATAGTTCTGTGACGAAAGTATCGCAGAAGAATTTATCGGAAGAACAAAAACGCGCGCTTTCTGCCCAATACGAGATTGGAAAGTCTCACTTCCAGGAAGGCCGTTACCGTGAAGCTTTGACTGAGTTACAAAAAGTTGCGGCAGTTGATCCTAATTTCAATTCAAACCTTCAATCACTCATTGCTCTTTCAAAAGAAGGGCTAGGGAAAATTGAAGAGGCCGAAAAAGAAAGACAAGCGAAGTTGGCAGCAGCAGAGAAAAAAGCAAAAGTCACAGCTCTTTTAGAAAAGGCCCGCGAATACACTAAAGACAGAAGAGTGGATTTAGCGACATCAACTTTTAATGAAATTACTCAGCTTGATCCAGAAAACTTTGAAGTTTCAAAAATGAAGATGGAGCTAGATGATCTGTCTCTTATACACATCTGACGCTGCCGACGAAGGCGT
>CAXHHE010000500.1:0-1978 GCA_964016365.1 uncultured Bacteriovorax sp.
AACTGAGCGTCTCGTGGGCTCGGAGATGTGTATAAGAGACAGTTTTAAAGTTGCTCCATTCATTTTCAGGTCGCGAACTTTAGTTGTGAGCTCCTGAGAAAGAGCTTCAGCTCTCGCCTTTCTGATATTGTGGAGTTCTTCAGCAAAAGTCTGGCAACGGTTTTCAAGGTCGCTGATCTTCTTAGAGATAAGGGCGATCTTGTCATCAACCTGGAAGAATGAATCAAGTTCAGCACGGAATTCCGCAAAGGCCTTAATCATTTCTTCAGTTGATCCACCGAACTTTCTCTTTAGTTTTTGGTAAGTATCAAGACGATCCATGATCTCTTCGATGTTTTCATCCTCAGGAGTCGCGTTTAAGTCTTTAGACAGGTCGTATGAAACGTCTTCTAAAAGGGCCTTCACTTCGTAAAGTTTCGCAGTGATTTCTTCTGAAACGATTCCACCACTCTTATCCGCTTTACTTAAACAAGTTTTTAAAAGGTCTAGTAAGTTGATCTCGTCTTCAGAAATGGCACTTGCTAGAGACCCAAGAACCTGTTGTCTCTTTTCTACGTTTAAGATCAGGTCTTTTTTCTTAAGGAGCTCAGCTTCATCTTCAAGGCTTGGAGTTAGTCTCTCTAGTTCTTCAAGCTGGAAGCGAACATAATCTTCTCTTTGCGCTCTAAGATTCTTTTCCTGGATCAGGTCATTGAAGTCTTTTCTAAACGCACTTAATTGCGAGAATAGGTTCTGGTAATCTTTAATGTCGCCTTCAAGGCCCGCGTATGAGTCAAGTAGAACCAGTTGATAGTCTTCACTTAGAAGTTTCTGGTTTTCAAATTGCCCTACAAGATCCACAAAACGTTTTGCAAATGAGCTTAATAGGGACGCTGAACAAGACTGGAAGTTAAGATATGACTTTGAGCTTTCATTTGCGAAAATGATTCTTTTAACCACGATTTCGTTTCCATCAAATGGGTGACCGATATCGTGGAAGTATGTTTTAATTGTCTGATCGTTTGTCGAAAACACCGCTTCAATCGTGGCAAACTCAGCATTCTTTCTGATGAGTTTTTTATCAGCGCGAGCGCCGAAGATAATCTGAAGAGCATCCAGGATTAAACTTTTTCCTGAACCAGTCTCACCTACGATGGCGTTGAATTTAATATCAAACTGGATTTCTTGATTTTCAAAAGTAGCGAAGTTCTGCAAGTTTAATGATTTCAAATAAAGTGTTTCATTTGTTTTCATTTAGTATCCCTCATTCCGTGTGTGAATTTCTCTTTGAGCGTTCTAAAGTATGTGCGGTCGGTATTTTTAATCAGGCGGACATTCAGCGATTTCTTCTTGGTCACGCGGACTGTTTCCTGAGAACTGATGACAAAGGCCTGCTGGCCATCAAGTGTGAGTTTTATCATTTCATCTGGCTTAGCAGCTTTGATCGTGACACTTGTGTTATCAGGGATAACAAGCGGTCTGTGAGTTAAGCTGTGGGCGCAGATTGGAGTCATGGTAATAGCATTAACTTTAGGGTTAATGATCGGCCCACCTGCTGCCAGAGAGTAAGCCGTTGAACCAATCGGAGAGCTGATAATTAAACCATCTCCAGAAAGGTTATAAATATGCTCTCCTTCTGATTCAACAGAAAGAGTGAGCATCCTTGAGATCTGATTGTTGTTAATAACCAGGTCATTCAAAAAGTTTCCTTTGAAAATCACTTTGCCCTTTTTAAACACTTCAACTTGATACAGTGAAAGTGTCGTGAGCTTATAGTTTCCACGAAGGGTTTCTTCAAGCTGGTCAAAGAACTCAACTTTAGAAAATTCAGTAATGAAACCAAGGTGACCCATGTTCACTCCGAAAATCGGAGGAGAAGATTTTTTTACATTTCTGCTGACACCAATAAGAGTACCGTCACCAACCAAAGTTATTATACTGTCTATTATACAACAAAGTAGCAGCCGACGAAGGCGTATGTGGAGTTTGAGGTTGTGGA
>CAXHHE010000501.1:0-1953 GCA_964016365.1 uncultured Bacteriovorax sp.
CAACCGGGCAAGCTCCCGGCCTTTATCTGTGATCTTAATTCCTCTCCGCTCATTAATAATGAGCTTGTGCCCAATTTCCTCTTCCAGGATTTTAAGGGCCTTGGAAATTGCCGGAGAGCTGATCCCCAGAATTTCAGAGGCCCTTTTCATATGTTCAGTCTGGCAGACAACGAGAAAGTATTGTAATCGGTTTAAGTCCATATCCAATCATTAACTTTTAGTTAACATTAAGTAAATATAATTCACTTTTATTTACCTAATCTCTGGTCTAATTTCTCTGTCATCAGGAGAAACCAATGAAAACTTTACTAGCTGCCTTATTCCTCTCTTTTAATGTACAGGCCATGGAAATCTATATCTTAAACACCCAGATTGGGACAACGACCTTTAAGGACCTGCTTGTTTTGGAAAACGACAAAGGGTCACTGACAGTACCAGGTCAATTCACAACTCCCCTTATAAATTTTGAGCGCAAAGAAAAATCAATGGCATTTGATTTTTCAACTCTCGAAAATGGAGCTCCTTTAAAAGGAAGCTACCTGCTTCATTCAGAAGATGAATTCAATTCCCTACAAGGCGAACTGATAATTGGAAGCGAGCATTTCCCGATCACCGGAGGAAGAGCTTATGCTGAATAACACTTTCTCTCAAATTGCCGCTCATCGCTCAATTAGAAAATATAAAGAGACGCCGGTCGATGACGAAATCATTTTAAAAATTGCCGAATACGCGATGAACGCATCGTCATCGGGAAATATGCAATGTTACAGCATCATTGTGACTAAAGACAAAAAACTAAGAGAAGAACTCTACCGTCTGCATTTTAATCAAGAGATGGTGATTGAAGCTCCTGTCCTGATTACCTTCTGCGCTGACTTTCATCGAATGAGGCAATGGGTGGAGCAGAGCAAGGCCCCTTTGAACTTTGATAATTTTATGAGCTTTATGATCGCGAGCATTGATGCCACCTTAGTTGCTCAGAACTTTTCACTTCTTGCTGAATCACTGGGACTCGGCATTTGTTTTATGGGAACGACGCTGGCCAATGCTCATTTAATCGGTAAGGCCTTGCAATGCCCGGACAATGTGGTCCCAGTTGTTGGATTTTCTTTAGGATACCCAGATGAAAGTCCCTCAGTAAGAAAAAGGCTCCCTCTGGATGGAGTGATGCATTTTGAGACTTATCAAGATTATTCATCTTCGCGAGTGGAAGAAATTTACAAGGAGCGTGAAGAACTTGGAATGAAACGATACAGAGAAGTGCCGGAACTAAGAAAAATGATTGAGGACAATAATGTCTCAAGCCTCGCTGAAGTTTATACTAAGCTAAAATACACTAGAGAATCACATATTGATTACTCTCAAAATCTTTTATCTTATTTAGCAGAGCAGAACTTTATGTGCCAATAGCTTTTATTTTTAAAACTCAAAGTCTGGAATGAAATGCTGTAGAAACATTCGCGACGTCAGACTCAAGTTCTTTCCTTTTGGTCTGGCCAGCCATAGGTGGAACTCATGAATATGCTCGACTGGTATTTCAAAAAGCTCCCCATTCTCAATTTCATTTTTCACCATAAAGTTAGTCAGGTAGGCCACGCCTTCACCGGCCATGCACATGCGCTTTTGTGATTCCTGACTATTAACTTCAAAACCAATGGGCGGAAGCTCTCCAAAGAGCTCAATCAAGACTTGCGAAGACCTGCGTCCCAGAGTAGCACCGATTGAGCTGATGTAACCATATTTCCCAATAAGTTTTTTAAGAGTTTTTTCATTGCTTGATGACTTAGATTCTTTCCATAGGTCTGGGTGACAGACTAAAGACATTCTTTCCGGGTATAAACGACGGAATTCAATTTGCGGAGTATTAATCTTGGCAAACATTAAAGCAAACTCACAGTCAGTAGTAAGAAGAAAATGCACGATCTCATCAGGAGTTCCTGCACGCACAGAAGG
>CAXHHE010000502.1:0-1946 GCA_964016365.1 uncultured Bacteriovorax sp.
CTGAGCGTCTCGTGGGCTCGGAGATGTGTATAAGAGACAGCGACCAACTGGAAGCCCTGACATTAGCTGATAAACTGGTGATCATCAGAAAAGGAGTCATTGAACAAGTTGGGTCTCCTCAGGAAGTTTTTACTAATCCAAAGAATTCTTTTGTAGGTGAGTTCATTGGAACTCCTGCAATGAATTTAATGGAAGTGGATTTAAGTTATGAAGCTGACGGCATCTATGCTACTGGAAAAGAGCGCGCTTTCCGTTTTAAACTTCCAGAAAACAAAACAACATTTCATACAGTGAAAAAACTCTCTCCGGCGAAAGCGGTCCTTGGCGTACGCCCGACAGACATCGTTCTTCACAGCAATGAAGAAGCTGGATGGAATGCTAAATTTGAAGTGCTTTTCACTGAACTTTTAGGCCACGAAGCGAATGTGATCCTAAAATACGCTGACGGCGAAATCACCGGCCTTATCCCGGCCATGCATTTGCCAAAAGATTTAAAGAGCGCTGAGTTTTATTTCAAGCTGCACTTTGCTCATCTTTTTGACAGCACGACTGGTGATAATCTTAACCTTTAACTCCACCTTGAGAAAGTCCATCAACGATATAGCGGTGGATGGAAAAGAAAAGAAGTGAAATGGGAAGTGCTCCTAAAATAGAAGCAGCGGCAAATTGCCCCCAACGGCTGGCAAAAGACTCACTGATAAAAATCTGAATCCCAACGGCAAACGTCATCTGGTCCTGTGACTTCAAGAGAATTGAAGGCAGGATGAAATCTGAAAATGTACTGATAAAAGTTAAAAGCCCAATCACTGCCAGCATTGGCGTGCAAAGAGGAAGTACGATTTTGGTGAAGGCCTGAAAGTGCGTGCATCCATCCATTCTCGCCGACTCTTCAATCGAGCGCGGAAGTGTATCGAAATAACCTTTAAGCAGCCAGATATTAAAAGGTGTTCCACCTAGATAAATTAAAATCAATCCACCGTGAGTGTCAATTCCCAGCCAAGGAATATGAACGCCGATAAAATCCAGCATAAAATAAAAAGCAACCATGGCCATCATGTTAGGAAACATCTGCATGACCATCAGGAACATGAGACTCGCCTCTTTTCCTTTAAAATTAAAACGCGAAAGCGCATAGGCCGCAGTTGTTGAACAAAAAAGCATTAAAAATGCACTCAATAAAGAAACTTTGAGACTGTTAAAAAGCCATCTCATCATCGGGTATGGAGACACAACAGTTTCACCCAGGGCATTTTGATAAGGAATTCCCAGAATGTATTTCCAGTTATCAAGGCTCAATTCTGACAGGCTAAAACCCGACTTCAATGACCCGCTCTTACTTAAAGAAATCGTCACAATAGAAAAAATCGGAAGAAGAACAATTAAAGCAATCCCGATTAACACCAGGTGAATTAATAAACGTTCTGCACTTTGTTTCTTTTTTGTATATTGACTCATCAGCGGCTCAACTTTTTTGAAACTTTAAAATTAATCAGTGTCAGGGCAACGACGATCACAAAAATTAGCATAGACACCGCTGCTGCCAGGGCAAAGTTTTGTCCCTGCGATCCTTCAAAGGCCAGGCGGTAGGTATAGGAAATCAAGATGTCCGTTTCACCAATCGGCGTGCTGGCATCAGAAATCACCGGCCCTCCTCCCGTAAGAAGATAGATACCGACAAAGTTATTAAGGTTAAAAGCAAATGAACCAATCAAGAGAGGAACCATTGCTCTAAAAACCAGAGGGAACGTCAGGAAACGGAAGTTTTGAAACTTCGTTGCTCCTTCCAGTGAAGAAGCTTCATAAATGGATTTCGGAATCGATTGGATAATTCCCGTGATCACTAGAAGCATATAAGGAAAACCTAACCACAAATTAACCATGAGAACGCTGATTCTCGCCCAAAGCTTTTGCTCTAACCAAGGCACAGGACTCACCGAGAAGAAACT
>CAXHHE010000503.1:0-1938 GCA_964016365.1 uncultured Bacteriovorax sp.
GAGATTTTGCTCATAAGTTTTAGTGAAGGTGGTTAGGGATATCGAAGATTTTCTTCGCTTCAGCAAACACTTCAAGAACTGTTGATAGGTCAGAACGAGCGTGTGAGGCCATGTAACTTGTTCTGATGAGTGTTTCTCCTTTAGGTACTGCTGGTGGCAGAACCGGAGTACAGAAGACACCCTTAGACTCAAGCCACTTTGTCATCTTTAGAGCTTTCATATCGTCACCGATGAAAAGCGGGATGATTGGAGTTTGAGACCCGTAAGTGAAGAACCCAAGTTCTTTGAATCCATTTCTCATGAATTCAACGTTAGACCATAGGTTGTTAAGGATTGTTTCATCGTTTTGAACCACATCAATACACGCAGAAACTGTCGCAACAGCAGCTGGTGGCATTGAAGCTGAGAACATGAACGAACGAGCAGAGTGACGAACGTAATCGATAGCATCTTTTGATCCTGAGATCACACCACCGATAGAAGCAAACGACTTAGAGAATGTTCCCATGTTGAAGTCTACGTCTTTAACAACGTCGAAGTGGGCCATTGTCCCGCGACCTTGAGGTCCCATAACCCCTAGACCGTGAGCATCGTCTACGTAGACGTAAGCACCGTATTTTTTAGCAAGTTTTACAACTTCTGGAAGGCGAAGGATATCACCTGTCATCGAGAAAACCCCATCAGCAACGATGATGACGCGGTTAAAGCGAGACATGTTGCTCTCAAGAAGTTCTTCCAGAGAGGCCATATCGTTGTGCTTGTATTTGAAAGTTGTTCCAAGAGAAAGTCTTGAAGCATCGATGATTGAAGCGTGGTTTTCAGAGTCAAAAAGCATTAAGTCTTTTGGACCACAGATTGCCGAAAGCGCACCAAGGTTTGCTTGCATACCAGTTGAAAAAACGATCGCTTTTTCATGTCCTAAGTAAGTCGCTAGTTTCTCATCAAGTTCTTCGTGGATATTAAGGTTACCGTTTAAAAAACGTGATCCTGTACACCCTGTTCCGTATTTTTCTACTGCTTTAATCGCAGCTTCTTTAACAGCTGGGTGGTGAGTAAGGCCTAGGTAATTGTTAGATCCAATCATGATCTGCTTTTTACCTTTAACAGTTACCGTTGAAGCTTCAGTTTCTTCGATTGCTCTAAAAAAGAAGTATAGATCGTTGTCGCGTAGGAGATTGGCGCGTTCAATGATTTTAGCATCACTAAACGGTTTTTTGCCGCCATTAGAGTTAGTATTGGCCATTTGCTCGCCCTGGAGGTTGTCTTGTAAATTG
Source organism: uncultured Bacteriovorax sp. (assembly GCA_964016365.1). GTDB lineage: Bacteria > Bdellovibrionota > Bacteriovoracia > Bacteriovoracales > Bacteriovoracaceae > Bacteriovorax. The sequence goes on from CAXHHE010000503.1 coordinate 1,275, forward strand.
TGTTTCATAGTATCGGCAAAACTACTCCTCTAGGCCTTCTACGTCAATTAATTATAGGCCTGTATGAAAATAATATCGGGACCAAAGTAGGGCGCCAAAAGTAACTAAAGGGCTTAATAACATTGGGATGGGGAAGACCTATTCGGCCTTCTTGGAAAGGATGGTATCGAACTTTTTCTTCATCTCCTCACCACGGGCTTCGGTCGAGATTTTGATGTAGAGTTCGTCCTCGGTTTTGCGAGGTAGCCCCTTAAAAGAGATCCCTACTTTAAAGCGGCCACTTGGCTTGCCGGCTTCGTTGGCCAGTGGGATATGAACGGCAATTTGAACTGTCGGGATGTGGTAGTTTTTGCGGTCAAAGCGCAGGGTACAGTCGGTAAAGACCTTGCCTTTGGCAAAGCGCTCGACTTCGGCCTGCTCAATGGTAAAGCTGGTTCCACTTACTGAGATATCCAGGGCATCAAAAACCTGGTCGTCGATTTTAAATTGAATAGGGATAACGTCGCTGGCCGCCAGACGGAAGTTACCGCGGGCCTGGCTTTTATAAATGTCCTGTTGGATCTCTAATGAATAAGTCAGGTCTTCTGGATGGAACTTCAGGCGCCCACCAGTAAAGTAACTGTCTCTTATACACATCTGACGCTGCCGACGAAGGCTTCTGTGT
>CAXHHE010000504.1:0-1936 GCA_964016365.1 uncultured Bacteriovorax sp.
TCCCACGGCGATCGATTACCTGTGCGGGAATTTCCTGCACGATTTCGCTTTGGCGAGAATAGAAGCGTGGAGAAAGGTTTTTAGAAATATTAGTGTATTTCCAGTCTTCGTCTTTTTTAGAAGGAATCCCCAGAGTCTTAAAGTGCTCCAGAGCGCGCTTCATGGCTTCGTTATAGCTCGCCCCGAGCTCACCTGAATTCTTGTGAACCTCTGCCGAGTTTTTAATAAGTTCGTTTAGTAGTACGTTTTCCATAAATATTATTCGTGGTCTTTAATCAGCCACTCATATCCTTTTTCTTCAAGTTCTAGAGCAAGTTCTTTTCCACCAGATTTGATGATTTTTCCTTTATAAAGAACGTGAACATGATCAGGAACGATGAAGTCTAGTAAGCGTTGGTAGTGAGTTACAAGAATCGTTGCATTGAAACGAGAGCGTAGAGCGTTTACACCTTTTGCTACAATTTTTAGGGCATCGATATCAAGACCTGAATCTGTTTCATCAAGAAGAGAAAGTCTTGGGTTTAAAACGGCCATCTGAAGGATTTCGTTTTTCTTCTTTTCTCCACCAGAGAAACCAGTGTTAACCGGACGGTCAAGGAAAGCTGGGTTCATTTCTAAAAGCTCAAGTTTTGGCTGAAGGAATTTTCTGAATTCTTCCGCGCTCATTTCTGGAGCTCCGTTGAACTTACAAGTTTCGTTGAAAGACTCAAGTAGGAACGTGAAGTTTGAAACACCTGGGATTTCTACCGGGTATTGGAAACCTAAAAAGATTCCACTTTTTGCTCTCTCATCAGTCTCAAGTTCAAAAAGGTTCTTATCTTTTGCATTGATCTTGTATGTAATTGACCCTTCAGTCACTTCGTAAGAAGGGTGTCCTGCGATAACTTTTGAAAGTGTACTCTTTCCTGAACCGTTAGGTCCCATGATCGCGTGCACTTCACCGGCGCGAACGCTTAAGTTAATTCCTCTTAGGATTTCTTTTTCTCCAACTTTTGCGTGGAGGTTTTTGATTTCAATCATAAATATTCCTTACTAACCAATACTATTTTCTAATTTCATTTCAATTAACTTAACAGCTTCAACCGAGAACTCTAGAGGAAGTTCTTTGAAAACATCCTTACAGAACCCGTTAACGATCATAGAGATACATTTTTCTTCCGAAAGTCCGCGAGACTGAAGATAGAAGAGTTGCTCTTCTGAAATCTTCGATGTCGAAGCTTCGTGCTCAACCACGGCCGTGTTGTTTTTCACGTCGATGTACGGGAAAGTGTTCGCGCGTGCTTTGTCTCCGATTAACATCGAATCGCACTGCGAGTAGTTTCTTGCTCCCGTTGCACTCGGGTTGATTTTAACCAGTCCTCTGTAGTTGTTTTCTGATTGTTCAGCAGAAATCCCTTTAGAGATGATGGTTGATTTTGTGTTTTTACCGATGTGAACCATTTTTGTTCCGGTATCGGCCTGCATGAAGTTATTAGTTAAAGCAACAGAGTAGAAAGCACCTTCTGAACCATCACCAATCAGGTTACAAGAAGGGTATTTCCAAGTAATTGCTGAGCCCGCTTCAACTTGAGTCCAAGAGATTTTAGAATTTTTTCCAAGGCAGTTGCCGCGTTTTGTAACGAAGTTATAAATCCCACCTTTTCCTTCTTTATCTCCGGCGTACCAGTTTTGAACTGTTGAGTACTTGATTTCTGCGTCGTCTAGAGCAACAAGCTCAACGATGGCCGCGTGAAGTTGGTTTTCATCTCTTTGAGGAGCTGTACAGCCTTCAAGATAGTTAACAAATGATCCTTCTTCCGCAACGATCAGCGTTCTTTCGAACTGTCCTGTTTCTTTGGCGTTGATTCTAAAATACGTCGATAAATCCAGCGGACAACGAACTCCTTTTGGGCTGTCTCTTATACACATCTGACGCTGCCGACGAAGGCTTCTGTGT
>CAXHHE010000505.1:0-1925 GCA_964016365.1 uncultured Bacteriovorax sp.
CCTTCGTCGGCAGCGTCAGATGTGTATAAGAGACAGGAATAGGTCTTTTGCTTGATTCGCTGTCGGCCAATTCCTGGAAAGCTTCTTTGATATTGGCAACTGAAAACCCTCGCACGCAAAACGTGCTTGGCCCGTTGTCGATCTTATAAATGATCCCCGGAGTTTCCGGATAAATTGAAACCACAGGAGCAATAATTTCCACTTGAGCAACCGACTCAGGAATCTCAGACGATACCGGGACCGAAGCCGTAACTTCTGCCTCATCGCTGATCATGCTGTCGGCCAGGTCTAATAAATAATCAGTGTCATCTTCTTCCGGTAAAAAAGAAGTTTGAACAGGGTCTGCATTTTTTTGAGGTGTATTTGAGCGCAGGTACTCAGAGAGCGCCAACGTTTCTTGTAAAAGTAAATCCAGACTTAAATCATTTTGGTCCATTCAAATCCTATGAAAGGAAGGTTTTTAATCTCAGTAATAATTGTAAAATTAAAATGAATCTAATGACAAGATTTTATCTGCAGTTTTCTCACCAGAGAAATGAAAAAATTTCGACGAAGATGTAGAGAAGAAACACCACCACGATGGGAGAGAGATCAAATGGTAGCCCTTGGGGCATATATCTTCTAACTGGATCGCATGTATAATCACAAATTTTCTTAAGTTTTTGTCTCCACTGATACCTGTTTGTCTCAGGGAAAAAGCTCAGGATTGCATCGAGCATAAGAAGAATTGTATAAAGTCTGATGATGAATCTGATCATAAATCCTCTTTAATACTTGCGAGAGGCCAGCTCTCTTCTCTGACGGTACACATGACAAACACAGGCCCCATAAAAGAAAAAGCACATTAAATAGAATAGCCAGATGACCCCAATCACCGAAGTATAAAGGTCACCATAATTTCTCATCAAACTTCCGCGAACGTAGTAAATGTAAATCCAAAAAAGGGATTTTCCGATAAACACCGAAGTTGAAAAGGCCAAAGCGGCAATGAAAGCTTCTTTTAACTGGATTTTCCATGAAAACAACCAGCGGTAAAGCACCGTGAAGTAAGCAATCATGATCGTAATATGCAGGAAGCTCGAGTTCAGCCAGTATGATCTTCTTAAGTTGATCTTCTTAATAAAAGTTAGAACCGGACGAAGGAAATCAAAGTTTTCATAGAAAAACTGAGTGATGATATTAGTCTGGATAAACTTCACCACATAAATAATTACAGGTGGCAGCATGAAAATGAGCATCACCATTACAAGAGTGATTCCGATAATGACGAATCCCTTTAAAATCCTCCAGATCGAAAGAATACTTTTGTCTTCCGTGATGAAATAAATCCCCATCCAGATTGAATTTAAGAATGTAATCGTAGACACCGCTAAAACAAAAAAGTTTAAAACAGTGAACTGAGTCCCGGCAAAAAGCGGTCCCTTAATCATATTTTGCAATGTCAGAAGAAATTGTGGTGCCACTTCCGGGAAGAAGCGTCCGCCGAGAACAAAAAGGTATTTTTGCACACGGTTGATGTTTCCTAAAAAGTACCCAAGACCTCTAACCGTCAAAAGTAAAAAAGGAATCACCGTAATCAATGCATAGAAAGTCGACGATGAAGCCAGTGTCGTCCCCTTCTTCTCATGGAACAAAAGAGCGCCTTTGTACAAATTCTTTGCACCATCTTTGGCATTTCTCATTAAATCGTGAACTAGCTTCATAACTCTATGCTAACTGAAAGATCAAAAAAGGGAAAGCTGAGGGCCGCGCATTTCTTCAAAACTTTTTCCAAAAAGTCCCAGAATACTATCGGCAATTGGAGCGAGCTGGCGGTCGATGTAATAGTCGTAATCAATATCTTCGTGAGGAAGCTCCACTGGTATCGCTCCTCTCAACGTCATCACATAGTGAGGTCGCCTTTGTAAAATCCCCTTTGTTTCAAA
>CAXHHE010000506.1:0-1911 GCA_964016365.1 uncultured Bacteriovorax sp.
ATAACTGAGCGTCTCGTGGGCTCGGAGATGTGTATAAGAGACAGTTTTAGAACAGGACTGTTCTATTTATCCACGCGTTCTTCCTGGATCCTATCTCCCAGTTATCAATAAAACGGCAAAAGATATTACGGAACTTATTTTAAAATTAATCACGCTTCCTGAAAATGAAGTGAATGCTATTTTTCCTCATGGCCCGGTCCGCGATTTTCTTTTGAAAGAATTAAAAGTCATTAAGCATAGACCTGATCGTTTAGTGGGAAGCTTGCGTTTTGATATGGCCATCGTTGGAAAACCAGAGGTGAATAATCCTCCTAAGCTTTTAGAGATCAACGAGATTGGTTTTGATGGTTTGGCGAGAATGCCTTTTATTCATGACACTCTTTATTCTCTGATGCCAGAGCTACGTAAGAAATATTTTTCTTTAGACACTTCAAGCGCAGAAATTAAAAACATGAAGAGGCTAGGGGCTTCTTTGGCCCGCTTTCAGACAGATTGTTACAACTGGGATGAAGAGCTTCTTTTAAGAAGGGCCAAAGAAAAGAAATACGACCTACGCCTGGTAACACCAGCTTCGTATGGACTCGATGTCGATGTAAATGATTATCCATTTTTAACTGAAGAGAAAATCCAAATCAAAGACGGAAAAATCAAAGTAGGAAACAACTGGTATCCTGAAAGTTACATGGTGAGTTTTGCTTTAACCATTCAAGATTATATCGATTCAAGAAACCTTTATTCAAAACTTGTACGTGAACAAGTTCCTCATTATGGACCATTTGTGACGGGGCTTTTTGCTTCTAAGAGTATCCTGGCGATCTTGGCCGATCCACATATCAGAAGAAAGTATCTTGGTTCATCAAGTCGCTTACAGAATTCGATTCTCCCAGCTCATATGCTCGCCGAAGGAAAAGAAGGGGCGCTGGTTAATCCTTCTGACTACGTTATTAAATACGTGGATGGTTTTGGTGGCGAGCACGTTTTCATGGATGATGAGATGGTGAAGACCATTAAAAAAATTCCGGCGAAGAAGATGAATGAGTGGGTGATCCAAAAAAGAGTGAATCTCAATACGATTGATATCGATGGATTTTTAACTAAACCTAGAAAGGCGATCTCTGATTTAGGAGTCTTCGTTCAGTATGATTGGAGCAATGGTAAGTTCAATCATTTTGAAGTCGGGGGATTCTTATCGCGAGCGACGAATACGAGTTTGAAAGTGAATATTAGCTCGGGGGGATCGCAGGTGGGGGTTATGTTTACGAAAAAAACCTAAATCATTTTTTCGCTATCCTCTCTTTCTTGCTCAACATTGTCTAAGTCAATAAAGAGAACATCTGCCATGACGTTTGTAGATAGTATGAACAAGGTCAAATTTTTTTTCTTCACTATTTAAAGCTCTCGACGATCATTTTTTTAGTGGCATTAAAGGCCTTTCGGTGAAATTCTTTTTGGTTGGCATCGTCTTCTACGACATCGCTTGCAAGTGGGCTTGATTTAAGGCCCTGTCAGCTACTTCGTTGAGGGGGAGTATCTGGCCAGGTTCTTTGGTAATTGTGCTTTTATTTTTGGCCCAAGCTGAGAAAGATAAAAACAATGTAAGAGTGATAATGAGAAAGTCCATGGAAAACTCCCTATCATTAAATTTTATTGAAAAGAGGTGTTAAAAACACTGAGGCAAAGATTGAAACGGATTGATTGTTTTTAGTAGTGTGACATTGTCACATTGTTGGAAATAAGGGCATAAAAAAGCCCCGCTAGAAGCGAGGCTATTTTAGTTTTTTGTATGTCCTTAAAATGGCGGGAGCGAAGGGACTCGAACCCTCGGCCTTCTGCGTGACAGGCAGACGTTATAACCAACTTAACTACTGTCTCTTATACACATCTCCGAGCCCACGAGACGCTCAGTTATCT
>CAXHHE010000507.1:0-1881 GCA_964016365.1 uncultured Bacteriovorax sp.
ATAACTGAGCGTCTCGTGGGCTCGGAGATGTGTATAAGAGACAGTTTTAAAGTGAGCCATTTGCCAAGTTTTAATGAAAAAACAATTGGGGCCCTGGCCTTAGCTGAGCTTTCACATACTAAAAACTCTACGGAAGAAGTTCTTGGTAATCTTCTTTTTAAAACAGTAGATATCAAGGCCCGTATGAAGGCCTTAAGTGCGAATTAATCTATGAAAATGCAGTTTAAAAAACTCAATATTGATCTCTCGGATTATTATCCACTGCTTTTCACACTGATTTTCGTTACGATTCTATTCCAGTACCCACTGGCCTCTTTTGAATCGATCATCTACGACCTGAAAGTCCGCTGGGATTTTGGGACAAGGCCGACTCCTGAAATTGTAATCGTCACCCTCGATGAGGAAAGCGATGACTACCTGGGTGACATCTATCCGTATTCATACGCCACACACTCACGTTTTTTGGAAAAAGTCCTGAAGTCTGGTCCAAAGATCGTAGACTATTTTGTAAGGATGCCGGAGCCATCTGGTGAGAGCGATCCATACTTTGATGAATTTAAAACAAAGTTAAAAGATTTCTCAACTAAAGGCGGACAGGTCAATTTCGCGACAGAAATTGATGAAGTGAGAGGGGAAGAGCTTCCACCTGGAGGGCTTCGTGAATTTCATTACTCACTAGCTCAACTCAATATCGACAATAGCGTTTTTGCTAAAGATGATGTCGTTAGACGTGCAATCTTTAACGTATCAGGTGAAGAGAGTCTTCACCTGTTGACGGCCAATCAGTTTAGACAGATGAGAGGGCAGCCGGTTCTTAACGTGTCTGACGTTCTTGGGGCCTACTATAACGATGAAGCTGATGCGAACTTTGTTCTTTTTAGGTATTCAGGCTCTCCGGTTTACAGTGAATTTAAATATAAAACAATTCCTTATCACCGCGTTCTTGTAGGGAATTTTTCTCCAGAAATTTTCAAAGATAAGATCGTTTTAATCGGTCCCAATTACATTTCTCAGAGCGATAACTTTTATCTGACTCCGTTTAACTTGGAAGAATATAAAGCGCCAAAACTGATTATCCACGCTTCAATCATCGATTCTTTTATTCAGAATAAAACGATTAAGATGATTCCCAGAACGGTCTCGAATATCCTGGCCTTTATTGTGGCCATTGTTCTATCGATTTTGATTTCAAGGCTAAAGCCAAAAGACGGTCTTATCATCACGCTTCTGGTACTGGCGTCTATTTTAATTATCTCTTATCTGCTTTTTGTCTTGATGGGATTATGGCTTTATACCGCCCATCTGGTTGTGACGGTTTTCGTAGTTTATTACATCTGGATTCCGTTTAGAGCGATTGGTGAATATCAACGCCGTTTTGCGATCCAAGAGGAAGCAAAACTACTAAAGCAGGTAGAAAAACTAAAACAAAATTTCCTGTCTCTCATGAGTCACGACTTAAAAACTCCGGTTGCAAAAATCGCCGGCGTTGCCGACAACTTATACACGCAAAATTCGGGGAATCCGGATATTCGCGAAAAGTCTCAACTGATCATTGATTCGACTAAAGAACTTAACAAATTCATTTCATCAATTCTCGATCTGACAAAAATTGAATCGAGTAACTTCGGATTGAATAAAGTCTCAAAAGATATCAACTCAATCATTGAAACAGTGGTGAAGGATTTAAACTTCAGTGCCAACCAAAAACAGGTGTTAGTGAAAAAAGAGTTGGCCCCTCTTTATCCAATTCAAATGGATGTAAACCTGATTACCCGCGTGATCTCAAACCTTGTGGAAAATGCCATTAAATATTCCGGGACGGGAACCACTGTTGAAGCTGTCTCTTATACACATCTCCGAGCCCACGAGACGCTCAGTTAT
>CAXHHE010000508.1:0-1877 GCA_964016365.1 uncultured Bacteriovorax sp.
ACGTAATTGCGGTAAGACTCCAGGTAAACCAGTGGTGAAATAAGCCCTTGATCAAAGTTCTTTTTCATTTTTTGTAGTTCGCTCTCTTCTTTTTCTTGTCCCAGGTCTTCAAGCATTTTTAAATTACGGGCAATGCGCCCTTCTAAAATACTCTTTTCAGTAGAAAGCTCACGTAGAGCTATCTTCTTTTCAACCTGAGCAAGCTCTCCAGAAACTTCATTAAATGAAGATTCTGCCGTTTTTCCAAACTGAGGGAAATCCATGCTTACAGCAATTCCAATGCGGGTCTCTGAAGCTCCTTCTGATTTTTCTCTGGCAAATGTCGGTCCAATTTTTAAATTAGAGATGCGTGGCTTTCTTTCATAATCGCTTTGGGCCTTTTGAAACTCAGCTCTATAGGCAAGCTCATTTTCTTTAATTGATCCTTGAGACAGATCTTTTGTGCGTCCCTTGACCTCTTTTAACAAGGCCAGAAGCTCATCATTTTTAAGCTCGCAGTCCTGTTTATTCCATCTACTAAGAAAGGCCCTATCCGAAGAGATCTCGTCTTCCAAAGCATTGCGCTTTAAAAGCATTGATTTCTTCATAAGCTTTAATGAAGTCAAAGAAATCTCTTCATCGCGGCTGCGTAAACTTCGGCGTTCATAATTTTTCAATGAAGAATCTAAGGCCAGAAGAATGCTGTCGATACGTTTTAGAAAGTAAGCATTTTGCGAACGCCTAAAAAGCGCACTTGCCCCTTCAATCAAACGCTCAGTTTGACTATTTTTAAATTCTATACTTTTTAATTCCCCCTCTGCTTCTGCGCTCTTTTTAAGCAAAGAGTATTTACGGTACTCATCGAGGTTAAAGAGAATTTCGGCCGTTATTTCGTTTTTACCAAAATCGTCTTTATTTCCTTCAAATCCAATCCCAACCTCTGGTCTTGGCCTATAAAGTGAGCGCTCTTTCCAGTCGCGGGTATAACGAGAGCTTGCTGCTTTAAATTCTTTTTCTTCCGCTGTGTCCTTTAAAGATACGACAAGTCCTTCAACATTCGTGATGCCGCAAGAATTTGCCTGGACTTCAAAGATAAGCAGAAATGCCATTAGGCACGCTGATTTCCACATAGTGAATCCTTTATTTCTTAAATTAAATGTCTAAACAGGAAAAATAAAAGGACTAGACTGTTGGTGGTTTTTCGAGAGAAAGGATAATTTTTGGATAAAATGAGGGAACATAAACTAAGGCAATAGGCCTAATAATAAAATGTGCAGAAAGTGTTTTTGCATCAAGCTTTTGCACAAATAAATTGTGGCAAGAAAGAGAACAAATGCAATGGTGTTCTTTTTGTTGGTCTTTTTTATTTTGAGCATTCTTAATCGGCTGCTCTTTAGAGACGGTAGCCGATGAGTGCTCCTTAGAGCAATCTAGATCATTAGGAAAACAGACACTCGCGCCCATTAAAATAAGCGCGAAAGCTAAAAAGCATTTTCCTAAGATTGTTTTCATATTTACTAAGTATAACTAAAAAGTCTTCGTAATGACTATACTTTTTTCATTATACGTCACAAGTTTTCTTTTTGTGACATTAAGGCTTCCACCAGCATAGTGGACGTTCAAGCTCTAAAATTCCATTGACCTTTGTATCCAGACGGCATTGGGCCTCAGGATAAAAACAAGACACTAAATCAATTTTGTTGACAATTGATAAATCCGGGCGGTCATAATAAGTCTCTACTCCACTTCCTTCTTGTGTCCTAAAAAACAATCTCTCGTTTTCTAAAACGCGAAAACTTCTGTAGCACATTTCCAACTCTAATTTTGTTTTAAAACGTTCCTGGCATTTTTGCTCAGTAAAAGAATCTGTCTCTTATACACATCTCCGAGCCCACGAG
>CAXHHE010000509.1:0-1875 GCA_964016365.1 uncultured Bacteriovorax sp.
GATAACTGAGCGTCTCGTGGGCTCGGAGATGTGTATAAGAGACAGATTCTATCCCGGTTTCAAAAATGAGTCTGGACTCAACTGAGAACGGAGCATTTTATTTATTAAAAACTCAGGAGTATGTAGAGGGCCAGGCCGGAACTCTAAAAAAACTGATTCAACAAAAAATTTCATCGAACGAGAAGATCTGAGTAAAAGGATTTACCTGTAAGGAATGAGAATGAAGAGCTTGATTGTAAAAATTGTCTTCGCGCTACTTGGTGTTGGACTATTAGCGGGAATGACGGGGGCGCTTGCCTTTACTTATTTTAATCTCGACCTACCGAAGATTGATAAACTTCAAGATTATAAACCAAACCTGGCCTCACAGATCATTTCTAAAGATGGTGTGATCCTGGCCGAGCTTGGATTAGAAAAAAGAGAAATCGTAGAAATGAAGGATGTTCCTCAAAGAGTGATCGATGCTTTCCTTTCAGCCGAGGATGATAAATTCTTCGAGCATAAAGGGGTAGATTACTGGGGGCTGAGCCGTGCGATGTTTGCTAACTTTAAGGCAGGTCGTGTGGTTCAAGGGGGAAGTACGATTACCCAGCAGGTAGCGAAATCGCTTCTTCTAAGTTCAGAGAGATCAATTACCAGAAAGCTTAAAGATTTTATTCTTGCTCAAAGAATCGAAGAGAAATTAACAAAAAAAGAAATCCTTTATTTATACCTGAACCAAGTTTACTTAGGTGGTGGGTATTACGGTGTCAAAGCTGCGGCCCGCGGCTATTACAATAAAGAACTTAAAGAAGTGACAGTGGCAGAAGCAGCGATGCTTGCGGGTCTTCTGGTTGCTCCTGGTAAATATTCTCCCTATGTAAACTCTCACGCTGCTAAAATGCGCCAGGGGTACGTACTAGAGCGCATGCATAAGCTTAAAAAAATCAGCGATGCTGAGTACAAAACTGCTGTCGCTGAAAAAACAGTATATCGCCTACGCGAAGACGAACTTAAAGCTGGTTATTTCACGGAATGGGTAAGACAAAAAGTTGTTGATGTCGTTGGCGAAAAATCATTCCTGGTTGATGGATTTAAAATTAAAACCACTCTTGATTGGGAATTGCAAAAAGTAGCTGAGGAGCAAATCCAACGCGGGATTAAAGAAATCGATAAGCGCCAGGGATATAAAGGACCTTTCGCTCACATCGGAAGTGATGAGTTCGTCACATTTGAAAAGAAATCGAGAATTAATCTTTTTAAAGATAAGTCATCATATTTCACACTGAATGAACATAACGACAAAGTCTATGAGTTCCATTTTGATGAGAAAGCATACGATGAAATGGAAGAAGAGCAAAACCGCCTGAGTGTAACATCAGGAGATGAGAGCTTTGTTCCAGGTGTAAATGCTAAAGACAATCTTCCGAATGTTCTAAAAGAGAATGTTCAGTATGAAGCAGTCGTTACAAAGATTGATGATACCGCCAGAGTCGTTTATGTCTCTTTAGGTGGATCAAGTGGGATCATTCCTTTTGATTACTTTAAGTGGGCCCACAAAAGAAGTATCAACGAAAACACAGCGTACTATCAGGAAGTAACAAAACCTTCGACTATTTTAAGAGTGGGAGACCTTGTTCACGTTCAGATGGTTAAAAAATCTGTCGGTGTAGCTGAATATTTAACCAAAGAAGGAACAGCTGCTTTAAGTAAATCAAAAAGTGCAGCACTGACTCGCGCTCAAAAATATATCTTATGCCGCTTGGATCAAGTGGCAGAAGTACAAGGTGCTATTTTCTCAATGGATGCGAAAACAGGAGATATCCTGAGCTACGTTGGGGGAAGTAACTACTGTCTCTTATACACATCTCCGAGCCCACGAGACGCTCAGTTATC
>CAXHHE010000510.1:0-1867 GCA_964016365.1 uncultured Bacteriovorax sp.
GTCCTGTAAATTGACCTCGGTAAGCCCAATTCCAAAGGCTTTGCCGGTAAAAACACCCATAAATAAAAGAACTGTGATTAAGGCTGAATTTTTCATATTAATTAATAGTTTAAAGCAAACTTGCGCGCCTTCCCACTGATGGGAAATCCTTGCTCTATTGGGTATAATTCTCTATAACTAGAGGTACATTATTCCCAATGAAGTAGGACTCAAAAATGAGCAAGAAAAAGCTTAAAAAAATTTATAAGTACGAATGTAACGTGACAGGTGAAGTTTTCAAGACGACTGAAGAAGCTAAGTCTCCTGGGGATCTTATGACTGTTAGTGCTTACTACCAAATGCACCCAGAACTAGACGACCGTCCGGTTGATGTAAAAATCAAAGTAAAGCAGGAAGAAGAAACTGCTGCGGAATTAAAAGCGGCATTATTATCTGAGTAATCTCTTAAGGAATTTATCATGACAACAATCGCTCACAGACAAGTTATCATCGTGGGTTCAGGACCTGCTGGATATACAGCGGCCCTTTATTCATCACGCGCTGGTCTTAACCCTCTCGTTATCGAAGGCCATGAGCCAGGCGGACAATTAACAACAACAACTGACGTAGAAAACTTCCCGGGATTTCCTGAAGGAGTTATGGGCCCTGATCTAATGGCCAACATGAAAAAACAAACTCTACGTTTTGGAACTGAATACCTTTCAGCAAAAGTCACAAGTGTCGATCTTTCAAAAAGACCATTCCATGTAAAATGCGACAACGGCGCTGAATTCATGGCCGAAACTCTGATCATTTCAACTGGTGCTTCAGCAAAATACCTGGGCCTGAAAAATGAAATGGAACTTATCGGTAAAGGTGTTTCAGCATGTGCTACTTGCGATGGATTCTTCTACCGCAATAAAATTGTTCACGTTGTAGGTGGTGGTGACACTGCCCTTGAAGAAGCAAACTTCCTGACTCGTTTTGCAGAGAAAGTTTACCTGATCCACAGAAGAGATCACTTCCGTGCAAGTAAACCAATGCAAGAGCGCACATTCAAAAACCCAAAAATTGAAGTTGTATGGGACACAGAAGTTCAAGAAATTCTTTTCAACGAAACTGGTGTGACAGGTCTAAAAGTTCTTAACAATAAGACTAATGCAATTACAGAAAGAAAAACTGACGGATTCTTCCTTGGAATCGGTCACGAACCAAATACAAAGTTCTTAAACGGCCAGCTGGAGCTTGATGACCATGGGTACATTAAAACTCACGGCTTCCACCCGGATACATCTGTTGCAGGTGTTTTTGCTTGTGGTGACGTTCAAGATCCATACTACCGCCAGGCCATCTCGGCGGCAGGTTCAGGGTGTACAGCTGCTATCCGCGCAGAAAGATTCCTGGAAGCAGAACACGACAAAAAGAATCAATAAAAGACCATCAAAGGCCGCCACTGAGCGGCCTTTTTTATTGGATCAACCGACTCCTACACTTGGTTATGTGAATTATAAAGCATAAAAAATCACCTAAACGCTAAAGAATTTTATCGGATTCCCGCAAAGACATATGGGGAGTCCCGAATAAATGAAACGATCTCTTTTTGTCATAACCTATTCACTTCTTTCACTCACTGCAGTTCATGCGGGTAATAGCCAATTTGAAAACCTGCTGGAGAGAAATGAAAATTACAAAGGCATGGTCGAAAAATTCGATTCCCACGTCTCTACGGGCCAGACGGCCGAAGGCTTTTCAAAAATCAACCAAGCACTGGATAAGTATATTGCTGATAAAGAGGCCGGGGTCACTGGAGACTCAGAACGGCTAAGCACTGCTCTCATTGATGACTCTGAAGGCCAGACGTGCGACACTCACCTCAACATAAGTACAG
>CAXHHE010000511.1:0-1836 GCA_964016365.1 uncultured Bacteriovorax sp.
TTCAACTACAGGTTTGACTGTTTCTTTTGGTTCTTCTTTTTTAACTTCCGGCTTTGGCGGCTCAAATCTTTGAACAACGACTGTTTTTTCCAGCTCCTGGTTTTTTGGAGCCAAGGCCTTTCTGTTAACGACGACAGTCTTTTCCATTCCGTCTTCGTAAGGTGCGTCCGGATTCATGGCCTGGTATTTTCTTTCAAGCTCAGCGTAGTTAACATCGATCTTTACGTCTTTGCCGAATTTAAATTCGTTAAACGTTTGCTGGGCCTGAGTTGTTTCTTTTTTTAGAGGAAGACCTGTTTTAGTCAGTTCTTTTTTTGCATTTTCTGGAACAGACGATGTCGGTTCATCATTGACCTTAAGATTTTTTGCATCAAGTTTTTTGATTAGAGTGTGAAGGTCCTGGAAATTTGAAAGCGGCTTCCAGTCGCCAATAGGAAACAGCTGGCACAGCTCTGTGCCAGCAATATGACCCTTTAAAAATAATTCACCGATTTCTTCAGTTGAAAAAGGTCCAATGACCCGCTCGTTTTTTAGGCGGATCCTGTACTTTACGCTCATTACATCCTGTCTACTTCAACCCTAAAAAGAGTGACGGAGCAATTCCGATCGTGAAGATAGACACTAAAATGATAACATGAACCAGCGATTCGCTGAATCTGGTTTTTATTGCAGGCAGACCTTTCTTTTCCTCATCTTCAGTGAACAGGTCACTTACGAAGCGGATGTAGTAGGCAAGACCGACAATCGAGCTAATGAAGATAGAAGTGGCCTCAAGAGTGAAGCCTTCTCTGAAATAGTTAGTAAATAGCATGTACTTCATGGCAAAACCTGAAGTCAGCGGGATCCCCCCAAGGCTCAGAACGAAAACAACCAACATGATTGCTAGGCCTTTATTGCGGTAGAAACCTGATTTCAGGATCTCGCGGCCATCTCTGTTCTTATTTAATCCAGCAAATTGGTTCAGTATTAGGATCACTCCAGTTGCTGTTAGAGAGTAAATAACAAGGTAGCTGATTAGTTGGATTTCCAGAGCTTCATCCGGGTTTAAACAAATCATCATTAACATGTAACCCGTGTGAGCTACTGATGAATAAGCGATAATTCTTTTAAACTGGCCTTGAACAACAGCGATGATGTTTCCGTAGAAAGCAGAAGCAACTGCGATCACCTGAACAATACGAACTAGGTAATCGTTGAATCCTGGCTCGCTATCAAGAAGAAGGATTTGAAGCATTGTAATGAACTTAAATCCGATAATGATTTTTGAGATAAAGAAGTTCGTTGCAAGGTTACCAAGTGTTACGTTTGAGTAAACATCAGCAATCCAAGCGTGGAACGGGAAAGCACCAAGTTTAAAACATGCTGTCAGGATGAAGATCCCGATAGCGATTGCGTAGAACTCCTGGTTCACAACAGTTACACCAACAAGGCTCAGACCATTTGTTGCACCTAAGTAGAAAGCTACACCCAATAAGAAGATAACTGAAACAACCGCACCTTGGATAAGATACTTAACCGCTGCTTCGCGAGAGTTTTCTAAATCAGAAGTTGCCACCAGAGCGTAACCAACAAGGGCGATCGTCTCTAGAGCTACGTAGAAAGTCATCAGGTCATTGGCCCCAAGAAGGAAAACCCCTCCAAGGAACATGAAACTCATGAGAACTGAGTTTTTAACTTTTTCCAGCGAGTGGTAACCGTTGATTAGGATCATCAGAACGTTTAGAACTGAAACGATCTTTAGAAGCAGAATCTTGTTTCCTTCAAGGCTAAAAAGCTCGCTCAGTGTAAACTGTCTCTTATACACATCTCCGAGCCCACGAGACGCTCAGTTATCTC
>CAXHHE010000512.1:0-1792 GCA_964016365.1 uncultured Bacteriovorax sp.
GGGGGGGGCCATGGTTCCAAGATGTAAAATCGAGGGCTAATTCAGGCTATACTTTCGGTAAGTTCTAAAACTAGATCGGCTTGGAAAGAACAAAGTTTTATCCCCTTAATGAAATTTAAGCTAAGGGGATAAAAAACTTATTTAGCATTTACGAAATCGTGAGCAACTTGATCAACAGAAAGTTCCATCGCTTTAGCTTTTGTATAATTACTAAACAGTCTGTTGAACTTCTTCCATTAGATGACGGTCTAAGAGTTCAGGAAGCTGCAGAAGCTTGTCTGGTTAAAGTTATTAAGTTTACTAAAGCTGGTTAAATCCTTCCTAAATATTTACATAAGGGCCTACTTGTTAGGCCCTTTTTATTTCATTAAAGACTTCATCTTTAATTCCGATAGGACTTAAGTACTGTTCAATCGGAGTCATCGTATGCATGTCCTGCTTATCCTGTTTTGTTTCAATATTTTTGCCCAAGACTTTACGGTTACTACTTTTGATAAGGATCTGGATGCATCAGTTCTTGATAAAAAAATACAAGTTCGGCATATTGATAAGTTGAAGGAGGATAGGAAGTATCTTTCTCCCAGTGAACGCGACAAAATCCTAGAGGGTGTGATTAAGAACAAAATCTCTAGATTTTAGTCTACATCGTGCTCATTTAAACAAATAATTGATTAATAAAATTCAGCCGTTGATTTTCTTCGGCTGATTTTCGCTACCTACTTGGCAATGTCATCGCCTTTGGCCACTTCGAGGCTTTCGATTCCATTATCAATTGCATCTGAGCCTTGCGAACTTGGATCAAGATTTTTGGTAGATTGCCACTAGTAACAGCGGCAAAGGCTAATACAACTGCAATTTTAATTAAGCTGTTCACTTAGTTCTCCTGTTTGTCGTTGTGTCTTTTGATGATATAGCCGACCGTTGGTTGGCTCCATTTTAAGGCGTGTCTTGGTTTTAATTTTTGTTCATTCAGTTTACGAGCAATTTCACAATGGCTTTTGCCTTGTTCAGCCCACTTCAAAATAAGTTTCAGTGTTGATTGTTCTTTTGGGTCTTTGTGAAGAAGTCCATCGACCAAACAGAAGCCATAAGGAGCGGTTTTAATACTTCTTGTTTTGTGCTTTTTATTATTACGGAGTTGGTTGTTGGAGTGGCTTCTCAATTCCACATTAGACGCAGTGAGATGGCTGTTTACGGTCGTTTTCCCGATACCTAGCTGTCTGGCAATCGCGCTTGTCGAGTAGCCTTTTTCATATAATTCGGCTGTTTTTTGTGAAACTACTTGTTTTACAAGGAGAGAAATGTCAATAATATCGTGAGGTTGGGCTTGGTGGTTTATTGGTCCATGAGCGCAACCAAAAAATAATCCAATAAATTTATATAGTTAAGGTGCGAAACGAGAGTGACGCGGAAGTGTTTTTTCGTCGATTTTTTCGAGAATGTGCCACAAATGTGCCACGGCCGGAAATTGGTATTAGCTATTAAAATTGATCCTTGAATGATGGGCCCTGATCTTTTTCCAAGTTCCGAGCTGGCTGATTAAAAAACTAGAAGTGTTAATCGCTAAATATAGTCTGATATGTTCACCAGATTCTGACTGGAAGGTGAATGATCTGATATTTGGTCCTAAGATGTTACGAATAAAGTTTCCCGGAATTCCTTTGTCTGTTTCTTCCATTTGGGCAACTGCTTGCTTATCTTTTGCATTTTGTGATGCTTTAATTGCGGCTTGAATACCTCTTAGACTGTCTCTTATACACATCTCCGAGCCCACGAGACGCTCAGTTATCTC
>CAXHHE010000513.1:0-1789 GCA_964016365.1 uncultured Bacteriovorax sp.
GCTCGGAGATGTGTATAAGAGACAGAAATTAATCCTCTTATTGTTTGAGAATTAATTTAGCAGATTGGAAAAATTAAACAAGGAAATATTCCCACAGGAATTTTAAATGTTTTTTGGTACAGTAATTTTCAAGGTACGATCAAGTAATCACTCGCTCGCGATTGAATTCAACAAATTCTTATGATGCCTATGTAACGACGCCACCATCTGCGGATAAATCACCCACTTCACCATCAACTCATTCACCAGACCTTCCTTGTGAAAAATCACTAGCGTCCTATCAATGTGAACATGGTTTCCATCTGCATGAAAAATCCAATCTTCTTTAAAGCCTGTCAGAGGGTTGGCCAGCTTCTCTTTAAACCCGTTCATCTTAAAATTACTTAAAGTGAGCGAATACCTTTTGGCATCTTCAAGAATGTCAGTGCGCGATTCGTGAGAACTATTGTCTGTATTGGTGATCTTATCAACGGTCCCGACTTTGCGAACAGGATCACTAGAAACAACGTTTTTAATTCCTGGAACCAGGAAATACCCTTGGTACAAAGGCATATTTTCCGGAAGAACGATAAAATCGAAAACTTTCTTCGCTGAAAATGGCAGGGAGAAATGAATGTCGATTTTTGTTTCTTTCATAAGAGAACCTTTTTTAATTCTTCGAGGATTTTAGCGTGGTCTTTAAAAACTTTCACGCGCTCTTTTGTGTGGGCGTCTTTTAAATCGTAGTTTCCTTCCACTAATAAAGTTGAAGGCCCGACAAATTTTCCATCTGTTTCAAAAACGTCTGAAGGTTTATCGCCGATCATAAAAGATTGAGTGAGGTCAATATCGTGTTTATCACGGGCCATAATCAGCATGCCCGGGCGAGGTTTTCTTAGTTCGCTGTCCATTTCTGCACAGTAAAACCAGTCATCGATTTTTAAATTCTTTCCCACAAGAAAAGCGTGCATCTTCTGATGAAGTGTATGGACGTCTTCGTGAGTGTACATTCCGCGGTCAATCCCCGACTGGTTAGTCAGGATGATCACTTTATATCCTTTTTCGTTGGCAAGTTTGATGATCTGGAAGATTTCTTCGATCCAGATGATGTCTTCCCACTTATAAACGTAACCTTTATCGATGTTAACGATTCCGTCGCGGTCCAGGAAAAGGGCCTTATGCATGGGTGTCCCCTTTCATTTTAATTGAGCAGTTAATTTTATAAGCTGCTGTGGTAAATTTATTCATAGGTTTAACTCTAATCTGTAAGACGAATTTTTTAAAGGAAATATCAAACGAGGCCACACCAGGTGAGAGCTCTTTCACCACTATTTCGTTATGGTCTCCGCTAAAAAGATCGGAATGAGTCTTAATCAGAATATCCTTTAACTCTTTATTCTGGTGAAAACAGCTCACCTGAATAATATCCTGGATTCCAAAACCACAAAGGGCGTGAAGACATAGGTAAAATTTGTGCGGGTCTAATTTGTAGAGTTCGCCCAGGTACTCGCGCACCTTAACTCCCACGCGGAAATAATTGGCGTGAACCACTTCGCGCATTTCTGGCGGAAGCTCTCCGGGAAGTTCTGTGTGGTCATTGCTCCAGCGGGCATCGAAGCTTCCTTTAAACTCCTGATCGATCATTGAATAGAGCTTGTGGCCCATCATGTGAAAAGACTCGTCGACTTCTTCATTAAGTTTTTTCTGAAAAGTGACAGAGTGATTTCCAAAAAGAGCGAAATACTTTTCGATAAAACTTTTAATCCCTGCACTCTTTGTGTTGGTGTAACTGTGATCTTTGGTGAGTTTT
>CAXHHE010000514.1:0-1778 GCA_964016365.1 uncultured Bacteriovorax sp.
CTCGTGGGCTCGGAGATGTGTATAAGAGACAGATTAAAGCTCGCGAGCGGACAAAATTTCCCCGGAGGCTTCCTCTAAAAAGTGGCAATGCCTCCGTGAAATTTGTGAAAACTAAACTCGTTGATCATCCCTTTTGGAATTTCCGTAAATCACTTCTAGAAGAGAATTGACGACCTGATGAGTGTTGGAAACCTGGATCTTTAATTCATCTGCGGCAAGTGAACATTGTCTTGAGGCATCGGCATTCTGATTCGTCGCCAGACCAATAGACTCCAGGGCCGAGTTGATTTCACTCACTCCCATCGACTGCTCTTTTGTGGCCTCAGTAATTTGTTTACTCATCGCCACCATTTCTGTGATGTCGTTATTAATTTCGTCTAAAGCACGCTTACAACCATCTGCTGTGCGCACTCCATCCTGAACTTTATCCTCACCTTGAGTCACTAGTCTTGTAACGTTCTCTCTTGTAGCACTGATGATGCTCTCAACTCGCGAATTACTCTGCTCTAGTAGCGTCCTGATTTCTTCGGCCGCACCACCTGACATCTCTGCCAGTTTTGAAACTTCTTCAGCAACAACAGCAAATCCTTTTCCGGCCTCGCCTGCTCTTGCCGCTTCAACAGAAGCGTTGAAAGAAAGAAGCTTCGTCTGGAAAACGATTTCATTGATGACTTTTGTTTTTTCGTTGATGTTGTTGATGAGTTCAACGATCTCTTTCATTTCGTTGTTACTCTTTTCAACCTGATCGCTGATTTCTCTGTTTGATTTAGAGATAGCATCAATTGAAGACAGCATATTATTAACCGCATTTTGCCCGTTAATAGCTGATTGCTTGCTCGACTCTGCTTTGGCCAGACTGTTTTGCGTGTTTTCTGCTGTTGTCTGGATCATACTTGCAACTTCGGTCGTCGCTGTTACTGTTTCCTGAAGAGCTGAGGCCTGCTCTGTTGTACTAGAAGAAAGACTATTTGAAGCCTCACTTACACGGTCAGCATTTTTTCCAACTTCGTTTGAGCTTGTACTTAACTGATCTGCAATGTACTGAAGGCTTTTACTAAGGCGTAAAGAGAAGATCGTCGCTCCAACAATTGAGATCGCAATAGTTAAAACGGCAATCACACTCATCAGTGTTTTTGATTTCATCGCCAGGTCATTTGAGTCTTTTGACCACTGAGCGCTTGATTCAACAATATAATCATCCAGGGCCAGAAGTCTTTTTTGGTGCTCCAGAGCTGTAGACTCGATCCCTATCAGAACCTCTTTCATTTTCTCAACTTTACCGGCTTCATTCGAATTAAAAAGCCCCAATACCTTCTCACCTGCGGCCAGAACTTTGCCCGCCTCTTCATCGACACTGCTTAGTTTCTGCTCTTCTTCTTTTGAGAAAAATGTTTTTTCTTTATATTCTTTAGTGATCTCACGGTAACGAGTGATTGATTTATTTAAACCTTCAAGCGCTTTTTTTGATTCTTCTGCATTTTCTGCAAAAAGTGTCAGCTTAAGTGAATCAGCACGCAACTGAGCTGCACGAGCGCGCAATCCTGAAATATCCCCTAACTTCGGAACACTTTGAACAACTAACTTTTCGTATTCTTTTACTACGTTGTTTAAACTCAAATAACCAGTCAACGCCAGAATGATTAGACCCATACAGACAAAGATCATCCCTACCGTTAATTTTCCTTTTAAACTCATGCACACTCTCCTTAGCTTACATATCTAAGTCTAAGTATACTTTATAAACAAAAATTTTCTAGAGTGAATCAAGCTCTTGAGGA
>CAXHHE010000515.1:0-1756 GCA_964016365.1 uncultured Bacteriovorax sp.
CGCGATAACTGAGCGTCTCGTGGGCTCGGAGATGTGTATAAGAGACAGGGACAATACACTGAAAAAAATGGCGAGCTTATTATTTATAAAGTTGCTCAAGTTCCAGTTGGCCTTGGAGCAATGTTTATTGCAGGTATCCTCTCTGCTCTTTTAGGTATCGGAAGTGGTATCTTTAAAGTTATGGCGATGGATGGCGCTATGAAACTTCCAATGAAAGTTTCTTCTGCCACTTCAAACTTTATGATCGGGGTAACAGCGACGGCCAGTGCGGGAGCATATTTTCTTCGTGGAGACATCCGTCCGGAAATCGCTTGTCCGGTTTCAGTAGGGATCATTGTAGGCTCTTATTTTGGAGCGCGCTTAATGCCTAAAATGCCTGCAGCTATCATTAGAAAAATATTTGTTGTCGTTCTCACAATTGTGGCGGTTCAAATGTTAATGAAAGGGATGAAATAATGGAACAGATGGATCAATTAGAATCACTGGAACTTAGAATTTCAAAATTCCTGAGATTAGGGGTTTTAGTTGCCGGATTATTCATGCTTATTGGCTGGATCTCGCAATCAATCAATCAGGCCGACTCTCTTATAGCTCTTAAAACATACCACTCGTCTACTCTCTCTGAGACACTCTCAAATGCATGGACAACAAGTTCATGGGGCGTACTTATCTCTTACCTTGGACTGGCCATCTTAATATCACTTCCTATCACACGCGTTTTTCTCACTGCGGTTCTTTTCTTAAAACAAAAAGAGTATCTGCTGGCTGGAATAGCTGCTTTCGTTTTAGTGGCATTGATTGTCAGTTTCTCTTTGGGAATTGAGTTGTAATCACTCTCTGGCGCTTTTGCTAGAGAGTGATCGATGAAATGATTAAGATACTTTTTTTACTTTATTAAATTCTTTAGAAAGGTTATTCACTAACTGTTCAGTGGCAAGAGTGACAAATAGATTAAACAGCATATCTACTTTCACGTTTAGGACTTCTGAGAGTTCATGGAGCCTTTTAACAGGAGGACTTGAAACACCTCTTTCCCAATCAGAAATAAACTGTGGGCTTGTGTATCCAAGTTCTGCAGCCAGCTCAGACTGAGAGTATCCTCTGGCGAGACGAGTTTTCTTAATGTAAGAGCCAAGTGTTTCTCTTACGACCTTTGTGTTCTTTTTTGTGATTTTCTTTTTAATTGTCATAATAATTCATCGTACCGCAAATATGAAGTATGTCAAACTACATATACATAGGCTACACATTTTGATGCAAAGGAAATTTCACTATAAATGAAGACCCTTTTCCTGCAACACTTTCTATAAATATTTTTCCACTGTGCGCTTCTACTATTTGTTTAGAAATATAAAGTCCTAAACCTAATCCTGATACTCCTGGATCATCACTCGCTCTTTCGAAACGCTCGAAGATTTGTTCTTGTTTCTCTAATGGAACACCAAGACCTTCATCTTGGACAACAACAACAGCATTACTGTTTTCTTTAAATACTTTTACTCTAACAGGTTTTCTCTCTCCGTATTTCATCGCATTGGTCAGGAGATTGGTAACAACTTGAGACATTCTGATTGGATCCATTTCTCCAACGGTTATTTCTGAACGCTCTAAAACTAACTCACTACCGCTGCGAATGGCCTGACTCGCTAGCTGAGCAATACAATCGCTAACTAATGCTGCCAGATCGGCCTGTTCTTTTTTTATTTCCAGTTTGCCAACTCTGATCTGTGCAAGATCCATCAGTACGCCTTGAAGT
>CAXHHE010000516.1:0-1748 GCA_964016365.1 uncultured Bacteriovorax sp.
GAAAATGAATCAGACACCATCTTGAATAAGAATGTGTAAGCATTCTCCACTCCCATTTCGTAATAAAGGTGGCGAATCAGTGAGCGAACTTCATCGACGTAGGGAAATGTTTCATCAAATTCAAAAAGAAGTTGGTTGTCGTCAGTTAAAAAATAATTGTCATGGTCTGGGTAATTCGGGTCTTCGGCATCAAAGCTCCAGACGTTGAAGCGGCTTTTTAAAAACAGCAGGAACTGCTCACTAGTTACAAAATCAGCTCTCACGGCTTCATCTTCTACTAAGGAATAGGCCTGTAACCAATACGTAAAGTGCTCCACATCGATTTCATCTTTTTGCCAAAGGTCGATGTCCATAAAAACTTCGCGCTGCTCTTTAGAGAATTTCGGAAGATACTCGGCGACCTTGTCTAAAGGTAATTTCCTTAGGGCCAGGTAAACCGGCTGGACGGGTAAAACCGAGAGGTCCTGGCCTCCTTCAACGTACTTTTCAATCTGATCCAGGTGATTGTAGGCATCAGACTCTTTCATTAGGATGGTTAAGGGATCGTTTTTACTTGGTTTTTTAGGTGTTTCGCTCATGGGTTTTTTATAGCATTTGCCCTCGAGGAATTCAAGGAATAATCCGAAAAGACCCATAGGATGATCATTCGGCAATTGCTCACTTTCACTCTTACGTTTCTGCTCTTATTTCAGAGTGAAGGGTTTGCTGCGCCATTAGTTTCGAACCCCCTTGCTGATCTTTTAATCCAGCACCGTGAAATCAAAACGGGCGTGGGAAGTATGGAGTTAATCGCCAAACACGGCAAGTCTCTTCTCGATGCCACTTACAAAATGATGGGCGATCCAAAAAACCGTGCGTATTTAAATTCTGCTGACGGAATGGAGTTGCAAAAACACCAGCAGATGCTCGCTAATTTTATTGCCGTTAAAGATCACTTTGAAAAATGTATCAAAGACAAAGAAGCAAAAAGAAAACTGCACGAACGCGTTTTAAGTGCAAGTTTCCAAAGTCTAAACACGCTTGAAGATACGGCCCTTCCTTGTCTTCCTCCCAACGTAAATAGCACAAATAAAAGTTTTCTGGATTTTAATAACGGCGTAATGAAAGCGATGAAAGCAACGGTTAAACCCTACTTTCAAAATCAGCTTTCAAAACAAATCATCACCAATACGGCCAAGTCACTTATGGCCTTCAGGCAAAAATTTAATCCTGATTTTATGAAAACGGGATACCTTTCACAAAAAGAAATGGATGCCGTCATCGGCGATGTCTGCCAGAAAAAAATGATGGTGGGAAGAGGTCTTTACTCGAGTACTGACGTTTGTAAAAGTATGGACCCGGCCTTCAAAAAAGAGTTGGCAAATGATTTGATTTCTTTTTCTAAAACACAGGACCCGAAAGGAAAAATGACTCCTGAATCGGCGACCACATCACTTAATGCTTCGATTGATCGCTTGAACTCTGCTCTCTCAAAAATCAAAGTCAAAAAAGACGTCGGTTATATTTATGATTCGGCCGATTTGACCAACGATGAAAATGCAAAAAAGGGCTTTGATGGCTACATCAACCAGTACATGGCGGAAGTTTCCAAAGACGCTGGTCCCCTGCTTTTAACTAAAACAATGAAAGACGAAGCTGGAAGCATCAAGCGCTTTCACAGCGACGATACGACTAAAAATAAAAAAACGACTCAGTTCCCTGTCTCTTATACACATCTGACGCTGCCGACGAAGGCTTCTGGGTAGCTC
>CAXHHE010000517.1:0-1723 GCA_964016365.1 uncultured Bacteriovorax sp.
CTTCATTCGCAAAACTCTACCCTTATGAACTGACAGTTGATCAGGCCAAAACTCTTCACGACGTCCGCCGCGATTTAAAAAGTGAGCACCCGATGATGAGACTGGTTCAAGGTGATGTTGGATGCGGTAAAACAACTGTCGCTATGATCGCTGCCATGATCGTTATAGAAAATGGTGGTCAGACTGCACTTATGTGTCCAACAGAGGCCCTGGCCATGCAACACTTTGCTTCTGCCAGAGAACTTTTTGGCGACGACACGGTGAAGTTCCGTCTGATCCTGGGCTCAACTCCTGCGAAGGAAAAAAAGCAAATCCAGGCCGATTTATTAAGCGGAGACATCGACTTTATCATTGGGACACACTCGCTGATTCAAGAAACTATCCAGTTTAAAGAGCTGGGCCTTGCGATCATTGATGAACAACATAAGTTTGGTGTGGATCAGAGAATTAAACTGACGAGTAAAGGCCAAGGCACTCACTGCCTGATTATGTCTGCGACTCCTATTCCAAGATCATTGAGCTTAACTCAGTATGGAGACTTGGATATCTCTTCTATTAAAACCATGCCAAGTGGACGCAAAGGCCACAAAACCAGAATCGTGACAGAAGAGACCTACCAGCAATACTTAAACTTCCTGATGACTAGATTGTCATTAGGAGAGCAAGTTTATGTCGTTGTTCCGGCCATTAACGAAAGCGCAGAACAGGACTTTCACAACCTGACGGATACGCTGGAGAGATACCGCAAGTATTTTCCACAATACCGCGTAGAAGGACTGCACGGTCAGATGAAGCCGGATGAAAAAGCAAAAATGTTCACCGACTTTAAAGCTCACAACATCGACATCCTGGTTTCAACTAGCGTTATTGAAGTTGGGATCAACGTTTTAAATGCCACTATTATGGCCATCATTAATCCTGAGCGCTTCGGACTCTCTTCTCTTCACCAGCTACGCGGACGTGTAGGTCGTGGAGATAAACCAGGTTTTTGTTTCTTAGTTAATGACAAAAAGATCTCTACTCTTTCAATGGAAAGGCTCAAGGTTATTGAGAACAATACTGACGGATTTAAAATCGCAGAAGAAGACCTAAAACTGCGTGGAGAAGGTGATCTTTTTGGAACAGATCAATCCGGAAGTTTATCGCAAAAGCGCCTGGCCAATATTGTTTTACATGCCGATATTCTTTATCAGGCAAGAGAAGATGCCTTCGAGTTAATTAAGGCCCAGGACCCGGATATCAACAGGCTTCTGGAGAAGTTTTCATCTGATTCGCGAATTTTTACAACAGTTTAATAAGTAATTTTTATAAGACCCAACTCTGAACTGCAAAAATCTGCTATACCCACTCCCATGGAAATAGTGATTGAAACATCTCTTGGGGCCAAGCCTCTTCCAGATCTCTCAAAAAAAGACCCCGTCGTCTCACAAGTTGCTGCCGACTTAAAAGACCTTCTGGCCCAGTTTAAAGACCCTAAAAAAGGTCTCAAAATCATCTCAGTTAAGACATCCATTCACGAAAAAACTCTCAATAGGCTTCTCAATGAAGAAAATCGTGCCAGCTACATGACAATCTTCAAGCTTTACCGCTATATCCTGGATGAAAATGATGATGCAAAAATCCTGGATCTCGCTCCAGAAGTTATTAAAAATTATCTCGTGCAATCTAATCCCCAACTCCTGACCTGTCTCTTATACACATCTCCGAGCCCACGAGACGCTCA
>CAXHHE010000518.1:0-1722 GCA_964016365.1 uncultured Bacteriovorax sp.
TCTGCTGGTGGATGAAATCCAGTTGCAAAAATAATGGCATCAATCTCCTCTTTATTTCCATCAGAAAAAAAGACGTTATGATTTTCAATTCTTTCAATTTCTCCTCTGATCTGGACTTCTCTTTCCACAATGCTCTTAGCTGAAAATTCCATCGGGACGTCGATCTCAGCTTTGATGTTTATTTTAAGCTTCTTGATGATTTTTTCCAGAAGGCCCAGGTTACGAAGGAAGAAATTGTAAACGAGAGGGCGCGAACTATATTTAATAGGACTGCGGGTGGCCAGAAAAAGCTTATGTTTTTTTACGGCGGAGAGCTCTCTTACCAGCTGTCCAGCAGATAAGCGTTTACCGACGATCAGAATATTTTTTCGACCTTCCACGTCTCGAGTGTTGTGATAATCCTTAAAATGCAGCATAAGAGGCGGCGTTCCCGCTACCGGGAAAGAGGGAGTATAAGGAAAATTAAAATAGCCTCTGCAATCAACCACGACCTCTGAACGATAAATGGCCAAATCAGTTTCAATATAAAAAAATTTCTTTTCCTTGCTTATCTTTCTCATTTTGACCCGGTAAGAGATGTTTAAAGCGTGATGTCGGGCAAAATCCCTCAAGTAAGCTGAAAATTCCTTGGCCGTATGGTTTTTTGATTTTTCAAAAAGGGAAAGATCTTCATTGACCAGGTTATTTGAATGCCATTGAGTTATTAGAGAGAGATGGTCAGGCATAGCATTCCAGCTAGAGCCGGCGGCATCGTTTTGCTCCAAAATCAAGTAATCAATTCCTGCCTGCTGTAAGTGATATCCCAGGGCCAAACCAGCAGGTCCGGCCCCAATTATAATCACTTGTCTCTTAGTCATAAGTTCCATGTCGTTATTTTAATTTATAACGAAAAAATATTCATTATAATTAATGAATGACAATTATACCTATTATCGGTTCAGCACTATTTACACTTGTCTTGTGGTTTTATGTCCGCTCGAGCATGAAGCGCAATATCGTTGACGTTCTTCCCCTATCCAGAAAATGGCTCTACCTTTTTGACTTCCTTTTTCTTTTCTGTGCCTACTTCCGTTTTGTCTACAGACTCCAGAATATCTATATCCATTCAAAGACCTTCTACTTTTTAATGAACCTAAGTTATGTCCTCTTGGGCTTTCTCGGTCTGAGTATTCTTTTGTGCATCAGCCTTGATTTATCCCGATTGCTTTATCGCTGGAGAACAAAAAAACATCCTCACAAGGAAATCGATCAATCCCGCCGCGACTTCTTAAAAAAGAATGTCCTTTTTGCCGGACTAGGAAGTGCAACGGCCGTCACTGGAGTTGGCTTCTACCAGTCTTTTAACCCGGAGATTGTTAAAGTTTCCATTCCTCTTCCTCCTGAACATGCAGGACTTCATGGATTAAAAATCGTCCAGCTCTCTGATATGCATATCGGACCAACCCTGAAAAAAGAATTTTGCGAAGAACTGGTCAAAACCGTCAATGCCATGGAAGCAGACATCATCGCCCTCACCGGAGACTGCATCGATGGAACAGTCGAATTCCTTCGCGACGAGATGGCCCCTCTCTTAAATTTAAAGGCCAAACACGGGGTCTATTACATCTTAGGCAACCATGAGTACTACTGGTATGCCAACGAATGGCTTGAATGGGCCAAGACTTCTGGTCTTAATCCCTGTCTCTTATACACATCTCCGAGCCCACGAGACGCTCAGTTATC
>CAXHHE010000519.1:0-1717 GCA_964016365.1 uncultured Bacteriovorax sp.
CACAGAAGCCTTCGTCGGCAGCGTCAGATGTGTATAAGAGACAGAAATTGTTAAACCCCATGCGATTTCTTAGTGACTCTTCTTCCGGGTAACGAAACAAACGAGGCTTATCGTTTCCGGCCTGAGGTTTAGGAGTGACGGTTCCTACTTCGACAAAACCAAAAGGAAGACTGGTTAAAAAACCAATGGCCTCTGCGTTTTTATCAAGTCCTGCTGCAAGCCCGATAGGATTTTTAAAGTCGAGCCCCATCGCTTTAAAATGAAAACGCGGGTCATCTTTGTGATCTGGAAGAAATCCACCAAGGGACTTCATCGAATGAATCGTGAGCTCATGGGCGCGTTCAGCGTCCATGGCAAAAGCGATATTTTTAAAAAATGGGTAAGTGATTTTATACAGGTTAATAAAGCTGAACAAAGTCCCCTTCAAGGACTTGCCCTCCAGAATGTAGAATGGCAATTGATCCATCTGTCCCGAAATAATCGACGACTTCAATTGTCCCTTTCATATCCCCTTTACTCATCCCGATTAAGGCCCCTGTTTCTGGGTCGTAGATCTCAGTTCCTTCAGTGATGATTTTTAAGATGTCACCGATGTTGATTCCACTCTCTCTTCCGGCATTCAGGTAAACTTTTGTTCCGATAATTTTGGCCACGCGCCCGACCCAGTCAAGCTTGCTGGCAAGCTCCACCACTTTTGGCACAGACTTTCTGACGGCCACGCGAACAGCATAACGAAGCAGGTCTCTGCGGTAAGCAAGGTAGTCTTCTCTGTCAGATGAGAAGAATCTATAAGTGCTGTCGTCGGCGTATCCGCCAAGTGTTTCAGTATAGATTTCTTTTCCAGCGTTCACATCGAAAACGCGCACTTCAACTTTTGATTCTGTATAAGATTTTGTTTGTCTCACAATCCCGATCTCATCGGACTTCTCGCGGACGCGGGCATCGATAACACGCCCAAAAATGATAAAATTAATTCCGGCGATCTTTGCTTGTCTGGTTAACTGCACCAGCTTCATCCCTCCGCCCACATAAATTTCTTTTGATGGCCCAAAGAGTTTTGCTGAACTTGGATCAACGATAAATTCACCTGAACGGCTAAGCTCCATTCTAAGCTCTTCTGTCGCATTGACTTCCAGGTCTTCACTTTCAAATGGCGATTCATTAAAAAACGGCAGAAGCGCGATTTTCTTTTTCACACCAGAGAAGTATTTTCTTTCTTCAGCACGCGGGCGCTGGCCGCGGCTATCGCGTTGAACAACATTTGATGAACAAGCTACTAGCATGTTTAGTGAGAGCATCATTAAGAAGAAATTCCTGACCATTTCGCTTCCTCGTTCTTTAGATATAGGTCTACTTCTTAATTATTTGCCTGTTTCTCAATAATTGCAAAACTATGATTTTCAGAGGAGAAAAGAAGAATTTTTTGCTCGTTTAGAGAGTATTTTCCTCCATCTTTTGCCAGCCTCGCATAGAGACTCTCCACTGGAAGCGTGCTTTTTACCGAGATCACCGAAGCTTCGCTCGAATAACTCTTTAGCTCCGCCACCAGCCCCACATCCTTAAATTGCTCGGCCAGGAAGCTATTGACCTGAGTGATATCAAAAAGCCCGTGTTTCCCAGTCACTTTCATTTCAACCATTGTCAGTGTGCTTGTTGCGCGGTTGAGTTCCCTGTCTCTTATACACATCTCCGAGCCCACGAGACGCTCAGTTATCTC
>CAXHHE010000520.1:0-1703 GCA_964016365.1 uncultured Bacteriovorax sp.
AAAAGAATTAGAAAAGTGGATGCAGGATAACAGCAAAACGATTCAAGAAGTAACAGCGGCCGCTTTTGCGACAGAAGCTCCTCGTTACACTGATTTTTTCCCGGCGAGCTCAATTGACTTAGAAAGAGCAAAACGCGGAGAAAAACTCTTCAACCAATCATGTATGAAATGTCACGGAGAGTACCAGAAAGCATGGAATGCAGATAATGCGAGCGAGCTTTCTTCAGTTGATCTGCTGACGACAACCAAAGTGATCTATCACGACAAGACGCCGGTTAAAGATGTAGGGACAGACCCGAACCGCTACCAGGCGATGAAGTATTTCTCTGATGCTTTAAACAACCTGGCGATCTCAAAATGGATGAAGACCACAGTTGAGCCACAAGTGGGATACGTTCCACCTCCGCTAGTGGGGATCTGGGCGAGATACCCATACTTCCACAACAATTCGGTTCCAACCCTGTGTGCGGTTTTAAGCAAAGAAGAAGATCGTCCTAGAACATTCGTTCTTGGGCCAGCAGTGAATAAAGCAACTGACTTTGACCAAGACTGTGTTGGTTACCCGACTGGAAATAAAATTCCAAAAGAGTGGCTAAAAGACACAGAGGCGACAATTGATACGAAAAAGCCGGGTCTAAGAAATATCGGGCACACTAAAATGTTCCTTGATGAATCTGGGCGCGAAAAATTCACGATGGACCAAAAAAGAGACATCATCCATTTCTTAAAGACGTTGTAATGAACTAAGAGTGGGGATTTAGCTTTTCGTAAAGCTTGCGGCCGATCCATGCATCGGTCGCGGCGTACTGAAGCTGGTCAGGTTTTAAGTCGTGGGCTTCCCAATTTGAAAGCTTCGCCTTTTTGCTCAAAGTGAAATTCAGAATCTCTTCCGTCATTCCCTTTAAACCGAAGTTCTTCATATTTCTTTCCTTCGCGATCTCTGAGAGTTCTACGAACCCATGAGGGGTGAAGGGGAAAAGCTTTTGCAGGGCCTTAATATCATCTCTAATTGCTACTCCGGCCTTCACCACGTGCTTGTCTTCGAAGATGATCTTGATTAAAGAAAAATCTTTTAGGAAATGCAGACGGAACAAGACAGCGACATCGTCACTCGCCAACTGCAGCAGTGAAACGTTATAGAATTCACCCTTTTTAAAGGCAGGTTTGGTTTCCGTGTCAAAGCCAATTAAGAGCTGATCTTTGAGTAGATCCATGGCAGGGGCGATCTGTTCGTCCTTAGTGACTGTGATGATCTGGCCTTTGAATTGGGCGCGTTCGAAATTTGGAGCGGAGTCTAATTTATCATTCATTGTAAAATTACCTAACTATTTGTACCATCATCTGGGTAAAAGTCTAAGCATAAAATGGAGTAACCATGCCTTCTTTCGACCTAGTTTCTAAGACAGATATGATGGAAATGAAAAATGCCATCCAAATGGCCCAAAAAGAAATCGGGTCCCGCTACGATTTTAAGGGCAGTAACATCACCCTGGAGTTAAAGGACACGATTATTGAGCTAAAGGCCGAAGATGATTACAAAATGAGGGCCGCACTTGATATTTTGAGAAGCCAATTGGTAAAGCGCAACATTGGCCAGAGATGCATTGATCCTGAGAAGATTGAGCCGACTGGAAACAGGATGCTTAAGCAGGTTATCAAGCTGTCTCTTATACACATCTCCGAGCCCACGAGACGCTCAGTTA
>CAXHHE010000521.1:0-1700 GCA_964016365.1 uncultured Bacteriovorax sp.
CTCAAGATTTAAATTTGTTCGCGTGCAAAGGATTGGCTTCTTTTTATCGGCCTGCATATTTTTAACTGTGGTGATAACTCCACAAGTATTTCCGCCATCCAGGGCCAAGTCCCAGTCCATTGCCCCGCCAGCGCCATTAATTGCCTTCTGCGTATTTTTTTCTTCTTTAGCATAGATGTTGTAATTACCTGACTTCGCTGCTTCTGATCTAAGATTTTTTAAGTTTTCTGTTTTATACAATGTGGCCAAGTGAAGATAAGACACTTCAGGATTATCTGGGAGTGTTGATTGCAGCAGAAGGCTGGCCGCATTTGCATAACAACTTCCAAGACCGTCTTGATCTTGAACGCGAAAGTTCGCCAAACTTTTATTTCCTTCATCAACGCGAATAACTTCGCCATTTTGCATTTCTCCACAATTTTGTGCGAAAGCGGTGGCCGAAAGCGTGAGAAGCATAGTCAAAAGTGCAATTTTCATAAGCAAAAACCTCACAAAAATTCTAACACATTTCACTTTGGTTTTAAGGGAGGAAGACTTAACCTGAGTAAAGCAATCAGGTAGTGCACTTTTAAACTTTTTACCCTTCTGGAATGCCTGCTTTCGTTCTATACTGCTTTCTCCAACCACTAAGTGAGTTAAACAAGATCTATGACAGTTAAAATTTTTCGCCACTTCTCTGAAATCGCAACACTAGAAAATGCTTACAAAAAAGATGGAAGAAAACTTTCTCCTTCTGACCTTGGACTCATTAAGGACGCTTCTATTGTCTACAACCAAGATGAGATCATTTGGGTTGGCCCGGATAACCAACTTCCAGAAGACTATCAGAACATGGATTTTATTGATGCCAGCGGAAAAACTTGTGTCCCAGAAATTGTCGACTCACACACGCATGTCGTCTTTGGTGGAGACCGCGCTCATGAATACAGCATGAGACTTAACGGCGCGACTTATGAAGAAATCGCTAAGGCCGGTGGCGGAATTCTAAACTCAATGAAAGGAACAAATGCCCTTTCTCGCAGTGAACTTTTAAAACTGGCCCAACAAAGAATTAAAAACATCCGCTCTTATGGTGTAGGAACAATCGAAGTTAAATCTGGTTACGGATTAAATTTTGAAAAAGAATATGAAATTTCACGCATCATCCACGACCTAAAAAATATCGTGCGCCCTGATGTGCAAATCATTAATACTTTCATGGCAGCTCACGCTGTTCCCAAAGACTACTCAAGCTCTTATGAATACATGAAAGATGTCGTTCTTCCTCTGTTAGATAAGCTTGGTGAAGAACAAATCCTTGATTGCGTTGATATCTTCCACGAACAAAATTATTTTTCTGAAGAAGATGTGATCTCGCTTTTTGAGCGCGCAAAAAGATGGAACATCCCAGTTAAAATGCACGCAGATGAATTTAACGACAATAAAGGTGCTATCCTCGCAACTAAATACCAGGCGCTTTCAGCAGATCACCTCCTAGCAACTGGTGCTGATGGAATTGAAGCGCTTAAAAATTCAAATACAGTAGCCACACTACTTCCTGGCACAGGACTTTTCTTAGGGAAAAACCAGGCCAATGGCCGAGCCTTTTTAGATGCCGGAGTTAAAGTGGCCATCGCCTCTGATTACAATCCTGGCTCATTCCATTGTGACAATCTTGTGATGTTTGCTTCACTGTCCGCTCCTATTTACAACATGCATAT
>CAXHHE010000522.1:0-1694 GCA_964016365.1 uncultured Bacteriovorax sp.
ACACAGAAGCCTTCGTCGGCAGCGTCAGATGTGTATAAGAGACAGACTGTTACCAGTTTGCCCATGGTGGAGAGGATAGGATCCCGGCAAAATGTAAAGAGTTCCCTGAGCTTCTTTATTCTCTGAGTCTCTCAAAGGGTTACGAAAAAGCTAAAAATGCTTACCAGAACAAATGCCAGGACCGTTACCTGAATGGTATTAAATCCCTGGCGAAGTCTCCGTGATGAGTGAGGGCCAGGTATAAAATTTTTAAAGACTCTCATCATTGTTTCGTCCCTTCTTTTTTCCCAGCTGAGCTGGGGGATAGACCTCTCTAAACTTTCAGAATCAGAAATGGAGGCCGTGAAAAAACTCGGCCTCTCGGAAACTGAAATCAAAAACCTCGACACCGACACATTAAAGGCCACCCTCGAAGAAAAGCTCGATGCAGAAAAAGATGCTCTCAAACAAGAGGCCAAAGAAAAATTCCAGCAAGTCGTCGATGAAAAAATAGAGCCCAAGCTCAATGAAATGCGCGCGAGCGTGGAAAAAGAAAAGGCCGAATTAAAAAAAGATGCTATCAAACTCGGCGCTGGTTACATCACATCGACCATCTCACTTTTTGCCGCGACTTTGATTGCTCCGCAGGCCATCATGGTTTGTAAGACAAAACCTTCTGCGGTTATCTACGCCGGAAGTGCTGCTGTTTATGTGCTTCAGGAAATGAGGAACATCAAAATTCTTAAAGCTTCACAGCTTGCTGAAATCGAAGTGGTCAATAAGATCGATATCGATAAAACGAAAAGTGTAAAAGAAAATGCCAAAATATTAGAGGCTAAAGTCGATGAACAAATCGGCTACATCAAGGCCTACAAAAATACTATTGATCATGCCGTCAGTGCTCTTAAGAAAAAAGCAAAAAACGCCAAGATGGTCAGTATCGGTTTCCTGGCCTCTTCGGCCACAGCGGCAGCTGAACAGATGGATTGGATAAGTGGAGGAGGAGCATGTGTCGCTTCGGCCCCTGCTTCAATTGACCAACTTAACTTTTCTCCAAAACTTGATGCCCGTTACGCCAAACTTATTGATGAGGCCCAGAGCGCAGAAGATAAATGGGGTTATTACTATGAGTGGGAGTCTTTGAAGTTTGGAGTCGATCGCACTCTTTCATGGAGTGAATACGAAAAATTAAAAAATGTTCCAGTGACTTCAGACGTTTTAAAAAATGCGATGGGGTTTATCCATTCGACACTTTTAAGCACGGCGCTGGCAGCAGAAGAGACAAAAAAAGTAACGGTGGCCGGATCTCTTAAAGATAATAAAGCGGCCGATTGGATTGGTGATTTAGATAAATTAGGAATCGTCGGAGGTCTTGCCACTAACGTCGTGGCCTATATGGCCGGATGGCAAATGGGATTTTTAAAATCTATTATCGGCAGTGGAACTTCTCGTGCCATTACTTTTGGAGCTCAAGGGGCCCTGGCCTTTACGGCGGGAAAACTTTTTGGGGATGCGGCGGCGGACTTAGAGAAAAAACTCGCGCGTATTGAGCGCTTAATCAACGATGTCCAAGGCCTCTCGAAAAAAGGAATCAATATGCTGGTTCCAAGCGACGCCGATGCCCGCCGTTTTCAGGAGATTGCGGCAAAAATTGGAGTGTCGTCTGATACTGTCTCTTATACACATCTGACGCTGCCGACGAAGGCTTCTGTGTA
>CAXHHE010000523.1:0-1688 GCA_964016365.1 uncultured Bacteriovorax sp.
GAGATAACTGAGCGTCTCGTGGGCTCGGAGATGTGTATAAGAGACAGGTTGCGATCATACCTGTTTTTCTATTGAAAGTGTCGCGCCAGTTTTTTGTCGAACGGCTAACCCATGCGATGAAGTTATTAAGAACGGGAGGGGGTCCTCCATTGTATTCCGGGGCCACGATGACAAAACCATCGACATCAAGGAGGTCCTTGAATGGGGCCACGAGAACCTCTGCCTTATGGTGAGATTCTGAAAGAGAAGTATAGAGAGGAAGGTTTAGTTCAACCAGGTTCAATAGATGGGCCTCGGCCTTATTGTTTTTAAGGTGAGTGACGATTGATTCTGCTAGCTCTAAGTTCTTTCCGACGCTTGCGGTGATGACACATATTTTTTTCATTTCAAAAATCTACCCTAGCTCTTGAGGTTTTAAAAGGGGTTTTTAGGCCCAAGTCCTTGATTTCGCCAAGATTACTTAGGCATAAAAAAGACGGCCCCCTGTAATCTTTTCAACAAGTCCCCCGATTTTTAGGGTTCTGTTAGCATACTCTCATGAGGAAAATACTTGGGACTATTTTATTCATGCTGTGTCTTTCTGTGCAGACACAAGCCAAGGTGTATGAACATACCCAAGGGAATCGTTTAACCCTTTTAGAAGACCCGGCAGCGGCCGTAGACTATAAAGTCGAACTGATCAAAAAGGCCAAGCACCACATCAACATCATTACATTTTTCTGGGACGATACAAGTGTTCCAAAGCGATTGGCCGAAGAGCTTAATAAGGCCAATGCCCGTGGAGTTGAAATCCGCGTGTTGTCGACTTTTATCTCGACGATTGGAGTGGACTTTTTTGGGCAAGGAAGAAAAGAGCTTGATCCAACTACGGATGCCGTTTTTGCTTACCTGCAATTAACTCCTGGAACTCAATTCTCTCTTACTCATAGCTTGCATGAAAAGATCTTCCTGGTTGATGGAGAGCTGGCCATCTTAGGAGGAAGAAATATCTCTGATAGTTCACTTTCTGGAAAAGATATGGAAGTGGAGTTGCGTGGTCCGGTTGTTAATCAAGTGCAGGATCATTTCAAGCGCATGTTTGATTTTATTGCCAATCAAAAGATCCAAACCAACTGTGCTTCAGATGAAACGACGAAATGTGAAGATTCATATAAGCGCATGATCTTTAGTGAGAACGATAAACACTTCTTTCCGGTGCAACCTGTCTATGAAGACGGAGATGAGGCGCGCATTCTTTCTCATGAAGCTGTCCTTCACCAGTTTGAAAAAGGAATGAATAGAAGAGAGCGTCTTTTACAACAAGATGATATTCTGGATACAGTGACAAAGATTGATTTCAAAAAAATGCGTGCTTATAACTATTTTATGATCCCAACTAAACGCTACAGAGACTTCCTGGAAAAGAATTTAAAGGAAGGGGATTCAATTGAAATCATCACTAACAGTTTAGAGTCGGCGAAATTCTCTAACAATGCCGGCTATATTTACTCTCTTCCTGATGCCCGCCAGTTGGTTTTAAATGGAATTGAGCTTTATCAGTGGCAGAGAAACCAGAAATTAAATTACGTGCATGAAAAAGTGCTTATCTTCGATGAGGATCATGTGATTATTGGTTCACATAACTTCGGAACAGGAAGTACAAGCTGTCTCTTATACACATCTCCGAGCCCACGAGACGCTCAGTTATC
>CAXHHE010000524.1:0-1678 GCA_964016365.1 uncultured Bacteriovorax sp.
ATAAGAGACAGCCTCTTGAGATTTTTAGAAATATCACTCAGGACCTTGCCGGCAACAATGATGGTGTCGTGTCGCTTAAAAGTGCCATGATGAAAGAGCACGGGCTGAATGTGAATTATGTCATTGAGAAAAATGTTGATCATTTAATGACCATGACTAAATACCGTCCCGACAAACTGGACTTTCTGCAAAAGTATCGTGCAAAATATGACCAGCAGAGAAACACCATGACTTTACTCAAGATGATCTTATGAAAATTCTTGTCCTAGGCGGAACCCGGTTTTTTGGAACTCATTTAGTGAAGGCCCTTATTAAAGAAGGGCACGATGTGACTGTTGCCACTCGAGGAAATCTGGATTTTCCATTTAAGGACCAAGTTCGTTTTGAAAAAGCGGATCGAACCAAGTTAGAAGACTTGCATAGATTGGCCACGCTCGGCCCTTTTGATATGATCTATGACCAGGTCTGTATGTCAGCTCAGGCCGCACATATCGCCTGTGAAGCTTTTAAAGGTAAGTGCAAACGTTATATTTTTACAAGTACAGGCTCAGTTTACAATCCGGCAAATGGAGTTGAGCTTTCTGAGAACCTTTTTGATCAAGCGAAATATACAATCAATCTCAAAGACACCAACCCTTATGACTATCAGGAAGCAAAAAGACAAGCTGAAGCGGTCTTTTCGCAAATGGCTTCATTTGACGTGGTGATGGTTCGTTTTCCTATTGTTTTAGGTCAAGATGATTACACTGGAAGATTAAAGTTTCATGTGGACGCTGTACTTAATCAGACACCAATCTTTTTTCCAAGTCTTGAAACAAAGATGGGATTTATTCAGTCTCATGAAGCAGGGGCATTTCTCAAATTCATTGGAGAGCATACTTGCACAGGTGCTGTGAATGCCGTGAGCACAGGTTATATTTCATTGGGAGAATTAATGAATATGATTGAAGCTCTCACTATTAAAAAAGCGGTGTTTGCCAATGAGGCCAATGACGTTAATCATTCTCCATTTGGTTTTGATAAAGATTTTATGATGCCCAATAAAAAAGGATTGTCCTTTGGATTTAAGTTCGATCTTTTGAAGGGCTACCTGCCAGAGCTGATTAAATTTTATATTTAATAAAATTTTTCACGGCGAGACTTTTTAGTTTCACCTTTTTGTTTTTTAGAGCTGATTCGCTTATTCACCGAAGACTTCGTCGGTTTCGTAGGTTTTCTCACTTTCGGAGGATGCGCAATCGATTCAATCATTTCATGAAGCTTTTCCACCACAGATTCAATGTTCATGTGCTGCGTACGGTGTTCCTGACTTGATAACGTCAGCATTCCATCAGCACTTAATTTATTCTGGTATTTTTTAATAAATCTCTCGCGCACAATCGGTGGAAGAGAAGAGTTATGAACATTCCAATGCAAAGTGGCCTTTGTGTTGACTTTGTTTACGTTCTGGCCTCCAGCGCCGCCGCTTCTGGAAAAACTTAATTCGTATTCTTGTTCTGGAATATTGTATTTATACATAAAAAAAGTGTAGATTGAATTATGGACAAAAACCAGGAAATTGAAGACCTCATTCTTTCGACACTCTCATTTTATGAGCCAATGTCTTTTTCTAAAATTGTCTTTGATATGGATACGGACTGTCTCTTATACACATCTCCGAGCCCACGAGACGCTCAGT
>CAXHHE010000525.1:0-1667 GCA_964016365.1 uncultured Bacteriovorax sp.
TTTTAAAATTAAGTGGTTTGAATGATCATGATCTTTAGTTAAAATTAAGATTTCAGAGACTTAGGCCTTAAAAAAAAGATTAAACTTATTTAAAGAAATAGCCGACAAGATCGGTATGATTTTGAAAAAGTCACTCCTTATTTCTGCCTTCGCTCTCCTTGCTTCCTGCTCACACATGCCGGAAGAAAGAGTGTCTGTGCGTGAGCCTGCAGAAGCGAAAGGCTCATGCCAAGAGCTGGCACAAAGTCTATTCTTAAAAGAGAATTACGAACCTGATTTACAGAAGGCCTTAGTCGATAAAAAACTTATCACCTTCTCTAATAAGTTCGTCACAGTTGAGCATCCGAAACTTAACTGGATCAACAAAGCGCGTATCTCTTTAAATAAATCGATTAAAAACTGGAACAACAATAAGTACCCAGCTTTTTATATTTTCAGCGACGAAGAAGTTGTCACTGAAGCTAAAAGATATTTTCAAACAATTGATAGCATCGTAAGTCCTGACGTTGCCGTTGATCCTGCTGCAACAAAAAACATGGCAACAGTTGAAGGATGGATGAAGTCTTTTGAATCTTATCAAAAGGACGTCGACAATTTATTAGAAGAGCGCATCTCTCTTCAATATAATCTTTCTCTGCTAAAAAAATTAAAGCTTAAAAAAGATGAAGTTCGCGATATTAAAGTGACAGTTAAACGCAATGGCGTCATGGTCGAAGAAATCCTGACGTTAAGAAAAAGTGAAAAAGACCTGGATTACCAGGTGAAAAGATTTAAAGAAGAGATCAAGGCCCTTGATGGAACTCTTCTAAAAAACGGGAAAATCAAAGACCGAATTATTAGACAAGCGATGCTGACAGATATGTTAACGATCGTTCAAAGAGAATTTGAATACGGGATTAAAAATGCCAAGGCACCAAACCCTGAACTGCAAAAAGAACTTGAGCGCATCACGGCGATGATTCAAAAATCAGAATTCCAACCGGCGACGTATGGAGTTTACCGCATCACCAATAAAGTCTTCATCAGAGAGCTTGCCGCTCTTACAAAGGCCGATGTGGCCTACAAAAAATTCGTTGAGACTCCACTCTTAAAGGTAAAAGAAGTTGTAAACGCCTACATTCAAAACCGTGCGATTAAAAACCAAACGAATGAAGAAAAAGTAGGAATTTTAAAACGCATTTATGCCAAAATCACCAGCATCACACCTAAGCAGGCGGCGATTACCGGTGGAACTGTAGCTATTGCCGGAATTGGTATTGAAAGATATTTCTGGATACAAAATAATCCTAGTCATACTGATGCAGGATCTGCTCGTGTAGAAGAAGTCACTGACCAATCAGAAAGTGTCGACGTCAATGGCGCGAGGGCCGTTGAGACCAATGATGCTCAAGGGGTTCAGACCAATGGTGCTCACGAACAGCAACTTGACCGCACTAAAAAAGAAGAAGAAAAAATTTCTGATTCTCACTCAAGTGTTATTGAAGTTCATATCGATGAATTAACAGGACAATAAAAAAGGCCCCAGATGGGGCCTTTTTATTTTAGTTTCTTAGATCTTTTCTTAAAATCTTCCCAACATTACTCTTAGGAAGTTCAGTTCTAAACTCAACCAGTTTTGGGACCTGTCTCTTATACACATCTGACGCTGCCGACGAAGGCTTCTGTGT
>CAXHHE010000526.1:0-1653 GCA_964016365.1 uncultured Bacteriovorax sp.
AGATAACTGAGCGTCTCGTGGGCTCGGAGATGTGTATAAGAGACAGCAGTAAAATTATCGCCAAATTAAAAAAAGGTGATGATGTGACAACCAATAACCAGATTGGCGTAGAACTCAATAACCTGAACTTCATGTACTATGTCGTCAGATGGGAAACCGCTGATGGAAAAATCCAATGTGGAAAGTTTGGAAACATTGATGCCACAACAAAAAAATATGAAGGTGACTACAAGTTCATGCGCGAAGAACTGGTCGGTCTTCCCAACGTAGAAAACATTCAATACATGCCGGCAGATGGCCAGGAAGTCGTCTATCTTTACCGTGGGTCTGGCTCGCAAAGAAACACGCTGGTTGAGGTACGCATGCTTCCAGACGGCACGGCAAAGATTAGATATTTTGCTTATAAGCCAAGTGCCTCAGAATTAAATCTTGAGCGCATTGCAAATGATAAAAGCACTGTTGAACTTCTTCGCAAAATTAAACCTAAGCCAAAGGCCGAACCTGAGGGGACCTACGTCGATATCGTTCCAAGTGTAAAATTCCGCGATGGTGCTGTTCCAACAGACGTTTAAGTCTTGAAAGCGAAAACCCAGACTTCCCTAACTGAAAATTTAAACTTTGAAACAAAAACAAAGTTTTCTTACAACGAACAAAGCACTGAGCTCTCGTTAAAAAATGATAAAGGCTCTGACTGGGTAAAAGTCAATGCGACTAATTACACGGCCGGAACAAAACAAATCGTCACAGTCGTTCCAATGTCAGTGGACATTGATGCGGATTCAAAATTAAAAGTAGATGCTAGTGTGAAAAATGAAACTGTGATCCCGGCCTCTGATAAGACTGATGGAAAAATTTCCAACGCCCAAACATACAATATGGCCCTTACCGACCACAGTAACAAGTATGTTGACCTCGAGCTTTACCAAAGGCCAATTGATAAATACAGCAAGGTCTCTGTCGGAAATGAATTCAACAATGATGTCATTGGAACAGTGACCACAAAATTCTCAACTGATACTGATGGAGCGAAAGCTTACAGTGTTGGTAAAAAAACCGACTTCGGTGACTACGGAAAACTCACCACTTCATTTGGAAGTGCGACGACTTCAGCGGGAGAGCGCAATCGCTTTATTGATCTTCAACATGAAGTGGCCATCGGGAAATCCTCTTCACTTGCCATCACGGCAAGGGCCAGTGATGACCGCACCTACACGACAATGCTTCAATTTAAGTCCCGTTTCTAATCCGACCAATTCACTTTTATTGCTTTTAACTACTTAAATTCACATTATTTTATTTTTTTGTTACAAAAATGAACAATGGCCCTTTGACATTCATTTTTAAAATTTGAAAGAATAGATTCATGAAAGAGAATGACTCTCTTTCATCCCTCTAGGCCCTAAGTGTTTACTACCAAGGAAGGTTAATGAAAGCACTCACACGAATTCCTATTTTTAGTTACAACACCATTGCCACGACTCTTTTAACCGACACCAAATCGCTGGAAATCAAATTCAGAAAAAAGTTCATCACTCTTGAAGCTCTTTTTGAATTTGAATCTATCCTTGCCTGGTGTGCAAGTCATCCTGAAGTGCAGTCACTTTATATCCTGTCTCTTATACACATCTCCGAGCCCACGAGACGCTCAGTTAT
>CAXHHE010000527.1:0-1649 GCA_964016365.1 uncultured Bacteriovorax sp.
GATAACTGAGCGTCTCGTGGGCTCGGAGATGTGTATAAGAGACAGCCACAACCACTTCCAGCTGATGGAAAATTTAAAAAGCCTTATACGCTTCGTTTTCTGTTTAACGATCCTATCCAAAGAAAGGCCTTTATCGTCGATAAAAAATTTTCAAACTTTGAACTAGCAGAAGTGACAGTCGCACAAAAAGCGGAAGGGGCACCTCCTGTTGATATGGGAGGATCACCATCTTCTCCTGCGGGGTCTGCCAGGACCATCGTGGATGCAAGCACTAGTTCAAACTCATTAATCTATTATC
The DNA here is from genome assembly GCA_964016365.1 of uncultured Bacteriovorax sp. Lineage (GTDB taxonomy): Bacteria > Bdellovibrionota > Bacteriovoracia > Bacteriovoracales > Bacteriovoracaceae > Bacteriovorax. The sequence goes on from CAXHHE010000527.1 coordinate 299, forward strand.
TTGCCCTGGCCTTTGTCGGCGGACTTATTCTAAACATCATGCCGTGTGTTCTACCGGTGATTTCAATCAAGCTCTTCGGGCTGGTGAAGTACAAGAATGAATCGCACAAGATGATTTTAAAGCATAACTTTTTTTATACTTTAGGTATCCTTTTTACCTTTGCCGTTTTAGCAACCATTGTCCTTTCACTAAAGTCGATTGGTTCCCAAGTCGGATGGGGATTCCAGCTGCAGTCTCCTACTTTTGTCGCCATCATGGTCATCGCGCTTTTTATTTTTGCTTTAAACCTTTTTGGGATGTTTGAATTCAAAACTCCCGGAGGAGCAAAGCTCGGTGGAATGCAACTTAACGAAGGACTTACAGGAGATTTTTTAAGTGGTGTTCTTGCTACGGTTTTATCCACTCCGTGTTCTGCGCCTTTTTTAGGTACGGCCCTGACTTTCGCTTTTAGTTCTCCACCAATGGAAATTTACCTGATCTTTTTAATGATCGGACTTGGTCTAGCCTTCCCTTTTATCCTGACAGCAATTTACCCGGCGCTGGTTTCTTTTATTCCAAAACCTGGCAACTGGATGAACACTGTCAAAAAACTTTTGGGTGTTACACTTATCCTGACAGCAATTTGGCTGCTTGATGTTTACAATGCCCTTATAGATGGTTCATCACAGTTAATTAAACTTGGAACGATTCTGGTTTTTATCTTTGTTGGTTTTATGCTCTCAAAGAAAAAAGAAAAATGGATTGCAGGAGCAAGCTTTCTTGCGGCCCTGGGACTTTTTGTCAATATCGCGACAACGAAAGTGGTGATGAGCACCGAGCCTCAAACGGCCCTTATCCGCGACAAACAGGCCAAAGGTTTAGACTGGCAGCCATGGTCGGAAAAAGCGATGGATGATTTAAAGGCCAGCGGACAAGTCGTCTTTATCGATTTCACGGCCAAGTGGTGTTTTACTTGTAAAGTTAATGAGAAGCTAGTCTTAGACACCGACACTTTTAAGACTTTCGTTGCCCAAAACAACGTAAAACTTCTTATCGGTGACTGGACAAAAAGAGATGAAATCATCGGCAGCTTCTTAAGAAAAAACGGAATGGTGGGAGTCCCTGCCTATTTCGTGCAGAAAAAAGATGGGACGCTGGTCAATCTTGGTGAAACAGTGACGATTGAAAGAATTAAAGAGCACCTGAATTAAAAAGTTTCAGGGCAAGCTCTTGGATAAGTTTTTTGTCCCACAGGTCTTCTAAAAAGTTTTGTGGGATGCCTTCTACTCCGTAATATGCCCCCGCCAATTGGCCAAAAACCGCCGCCGTCGTATCGGTATCATCACCTAAGTTCAACGCAAGCTTTACACCT
>CAXHHE010000528.1:0-1578 GCA_964016365.1 uncultured Bacteriovorax sp.
ATAACTGAGCGTCTCGTGGGCTCGGAGATGTGTATAAGAGACAGTTTTATCAGTGACGATAATTCTTGTTCCGCTTCCGCCACCATCAACACCAACGAGGTATTTAATAGTATAATCTTCCACGATCTTTGGGTTTACAATTGCGCTTTTGTTCATGCCTCAATTTTATGGGCAGGAGGGATTTGAGTCAAAGAGATAAAAGTAGTTGATAAAGGCAGTCAGGAGATATGATCTCCTGACTGTTGTAAGGTCTTAGTCGTTTACAGTAATTGATTCTTCAGCTGAAAGCGAAGGAAGAGATGTGTTAAGAGCGCCTGTTAAATCAGCAGCTACATTCAAGTTAACTCTGATAACGTGTTTCTTCTTTGTGTTGATTCCACCAAGAAGGTTAGAAAGATTGATCTTAACTAAACCGAAATCCTCACCTGTTTTTTCGAAAGAGTATTCGCTTGGTGCCAGGTTACGGTTGATAAGTGTGTCATCGCTTCCAAGAAGTTTTCTTCTTTCTACGAAAAGTTTTAGAGAAAAATTAGAATTCTTTGTAAGGTCTCCAGTTCTTAGAACAAGAGTTTGTCCTTCTAGTCTCATTTCCCCGATACCACCTTTTACTGGTGCCGTTAATTTCTTAGCGTCAACAAGAGTCAGGTCAAGGACGCGGTTTTGGATAACTGTATCACCAACGCGTGATTCGTCAGCAGATTGTTTTGCAAGAACGATGAACTCTGAACAGCTTGCGTTTACTCTGAAAGAAGAACCTTCAAGAGTTGAGTTCAAGTTACATGTATTGTGAGGAGCAAGAACACCTGGAGTGTTTGTTATTTTAACTTTTACGTTAGCTTTAACATTGTTACTAGGAACTTCGTATGGAACAGAGATTGTCTGGTAACAAGTGTAAGCTTCTTGTCTGTAACGTGCTTCAGTCGAGCAACGGTTCACATATCTTGTGCTACAAATTCGACGAGACATGTGGTCTTCGTAACAGTATGTTTCTGGCTCTTGACGACAGATCGTCTGGTATCCGTCGAATACAGTTCTAAAACAAGTCCTCGCAACAGTTTCATTTCTGTACTCAGTTCTTGTTTGAACAGCGTTTAGAGTGAAGTTTTCTTCAGTTTGAATCCCTGTGATTGGAAGTGAGTATCCATCAACAGTTGAAGCAAAAGCATTAAAGGCACTTAGAAGTCCTAGGGCCAGCATAAGTTGTTTCATAAAATCTCCTCTTGGTGATAAATCCGTCATCTATATAGAAAGAAGCAGGATTCAAGTCAACAATAAGGCCATGACTGTGAGATTTTTACACGACCTTACATATTGTTTTGCCAAATCAGTGTCATTTTGACCGCGACAGGAATTGAGCTTTGATTTCTTTTACGGCATGATTAAAGGGAAAGAGATTTATTTGGAGATTACGTTATGAAAAATATCGGATTGTTAGCAGGTCTTGCGCTTTTTAGTTCAGCGAGTTTTGCTGATTTTTTACCACAGTCATTTACCTCAAAATTTGAGCAGGAATATACCAGTACTCTTAAAGGTCTGTCTCTTATACACATCTCCGAGCCCACGAGACGCTCAGTTATC
>CAXHHE010000529.1:0-1576 GCA_964016365.1 uncultured Bacteriovorax sp.
GATAACTGAGCGTCTCGTGGGCTCGGAGATGTGTATAAGAGACAGGTCTATTCCCGATGATGTTTTCTATGGAATCCAGTCTTTTCGCGCTTCAAAGAACTTCCCTATCAGTGGCACCCAGGTGCATCCACAGTTAATCAGAAGTTTTCTCCTGTTGAAAAAAGCTGCTGCTAAAGCTAATCAAGCTGCCGGTGCCCTTGATGAGAAAAAAACAGCCGCCATAACCACAGCAGTCGATGAGCTACTCAAAGACAATTACTTAAAACATTTTATCGTCGATGCCTATCAGGCCGGTGCCGGGACATCTCAAAACATGAACGCTAACGAAGTGATCGCCAATAAAGCGAATGTTTTACTGGGAGGTAAGCTGGGGGCTTATGATCACGTCCACCCCAACGATCATGTGAATATGTCTCAAAGTACGAACGACACATATCCAACGGCCATGAGACTGGCCACTTTAGTTTTATCAAAAGAATTAGTGAGTGAATTACAGCGCTTCTCTAATGCTTTTAAACAAAAGGCGCAGGAATTTGACCTGGTAATAAAATCTGGACGAACTCATTTACAAGACGCCGTCCCTATTCGTCTCGGTCAGGAATTCTCTGCTTATCAAAAAACCATAGAGCATCTTATTGGTCTGGTGATCCATTCACAAGACTACTTAAGAGAACTCGGTATTGGCGGCTCTGCTGCCGGCACGGGAATTAATGTTCCCAAAGGTTTTCGCGAGGCCATCATCATCGAACTCAAACACGATTTTGAAGACAGCGATCTCACACTCTCCGATAACATGTGTGCGGCCATGCAGTCTCAGCTGCCAATGACAATTTATTCAAACGCTCTAAGGGCCTGTGCTTTAGAACTGACCAGAATCACCAACGATTTAAGACTGCTTAGCTCAGGCCCTGCTAATGGACTGGGAGAAATCAATCTTCCTTCAACTCAACCTGGCTCAAGTATTATGCCAGGAAAAGTAAACCCTTCCATACTCGAAATGGCCAATCAGGTTTTTTTCAAAGTCCTAGGAAATGATCAGGCCATGGCCTTTGCCAATCAGGCAGGGCAACTCGAACTAAACGTTATGATGCCGGTTATGGCCCAATTGGCGCTTGAATCCTCTATGATTCTCACTAACACCTTAAAGACGATGCGCGAGCTTTGTATAAGCGGAATCACGGCCAATAAAGAAACCTGTGAGAAATACGCTAGTCAGACTTCACAAATAGTCACGGCCCTCAATCCAGTGATCGGTTATGCAAAAGCTGGAGAGCTGGCGAAAGAATCAATCAAAAGTAAAAAGACAGTTATTGAGTTGGTAAAAGAGCAGAAACTTCTTACAGATAAACAAATCAAAGATTTGCTGGATCCAAAAAAACTAACTGTCCCGCATTAGTACATCACGAGGCATAATTCTTGGAATTTTGCCTCGAATAAAATGCTCTACAACGTAATTTCACATTGTTTTAGTTAAGTTTTTTCGGCATGGCACCTGCAATAGAAATCCATAATTAAGAATGTGAGGAGAAGCTGTCTCTTATACACATCTGACGCTGCCGACGAAGGCTTCTGTGTA
>CAXHHE010000530.1:0-1572 GCA_964016365.1 uncultured Bacteriovorax sp.
AGATAACTGAGCGTCTCGTGGGCTCGGAGATGTGTATAAGAGACAGCGTTTATCGGCGTGCATTTGGAAAATTTTATTTACTCTCTCGCGTTTCTTTTTAAGCGAGTTATAAACTGTCTGTCCCGACTCAAGCTTTCCAGAATAAATGCGAACGTAAGTTACGCTCCCAACGAATGGATCAGTCGCGATCTTAAAAGCGATCCCGCTGAACATTTCGTCAACTTCTGGCTTTCTTACTTCAACTTTATCCGGATCTTTTAGACTATGGCCTTTAAGCTCTCCTCTGTCTGTTGGAGACGGAAGGTAATCTAGAACTGCATCTAAAAGCGGCTGAATACCTTTGTTCTTAAAAGCTGATCCACAAAGAACTGGGATGAAGTTGTGAGAGATAGTTGCTTTTCTTAGAGCAGCTTTGATTTGAGCAACACTTGGCGCTTCTCCCATAAGAATAAGGTCCGTTAGTTCCTCATCAAACTCAGAAAGATTATCAAGAAGCTCATCTCTGTATAATTGGCATTCATCAACAATTTCTGCTGGAATGTCTTTGATTTCAATTTTTGAACCTAAGCTCTCAGCTGGGAAATATACGGCTTTCATTTCAAGAAGGTCGACAATTCCAGCGAAGTTTTCTTCAGAACCAATTGGCCACTGAATAGCTGCGGCTTTTTTATCAAGCTTCTCTCTGATTTCCGAAATACAGTTTTCATAGTTCGCACCCATACGATCCATCTTGTTGACGAAAGCAAGGCGAGGAACTTTGTATTTATCGGCCTGTGCCCAAACCGTTTCCGATTGGGGCTCAACACCAGAGACGGCGTCGAAGACTCCGATCGCCCCATCAAGAACGCGAAGAGATCTCTCTACTTCAATCGTAAAGTCTACGTGTCCCGGGGTGTCGATAATGTTGATTGTTTGTTTGTTCCAGCTACATGTAGTAGCGGCAGATGTGATCGTAATTCCTCTTTCCTGCTCCTGAATCATCCAGTCCATCGTCGCAGTTCCATCGTGAACTTCACCGATCTTGTGGCTCTTTCCAGTGTAGTAAAGAATCCTTTCTGTGGTCGTAGTTTTACCGGCATCAATGTGGGCCATGATTCCGATGTTACGAATTTTATCAATCTGTTTAGAACTCATAGTCTTTAAAAATAAAAAAAGCTCCCCTTTCGGGGAGCTCCTGATTTATGCAAAAATTAAATTACTACCATTTAAGGTGAGCGAAAGCCTTGTTAGCTTCTGCCATTTTGTAAACGTCTTCACGTTTTTTAACAGATCCACCACGGTTTTGAGAAGCATCGATGATTTCATCAGCAAGCTTTTGAACCATAGTCTTTCCACTTCTAGCTGAAGAATATTCTTTTAACCAACGAAGTGCTAGTGATTGACGACGAGCTGGACGAACTTCAACTGGAATTTGGTAAGTAGCTCCACCAATACGGCGAGACTTTACTTCTACAGCTGGCTTAATGTTCGAAAGAGCTTTTTTGAAAACTTTTAGAGGCTCTTCACCTGTTTTTTCTTGAACTACCTGTCTCTTATACACATCTCCGAGCCCACGAGACGCTCAGTTATCTC
>CAXHHE010000531.1:0-1571 GCA_964016365.1 uncultured Bacteriovorax sp.
TCTCGTGGGCTCGGAGATGTGTATAAGAGACAGGGCCATCTTTTGTGGCTTAATAAGACCATCAAAGCTCTCAAGTTCAAAACTCTTCACTAACCCACTCTGGAATTTTAAGTCCTGTAGATTAAGTTTTTTAAACTCTCCACCAATAGAAAGGTGATGACTTAAAAGATCAGCAATCAATCTTTCGTGATCGAGCTTGTAATAAGGAGACACCAGAGAGAAAAAGAGGTGCATGATCTCCGACTTACTGCCTGTGATGCTTAGACGGTTTTGGAAAAACCCACGCATCATAAAAACCAGGGCATTAAAGTCATAGAGTTCCTGTTCAATCATCCCTTCCTTCTGACTGAAGTGAGAAAAAAAGTGATTGAAGTGCCCTTTTAAATCTTCTGGGATTGAATTTTCAAAAAGAAGTGACATTTTTCCTGCACTCTTTTCATTAAAAAGAAGTGCACTCACCTTCTGGCAGAAGTCATTGTAGACGGAGTCAAAAGAGATGATCTCGTTTTCATGGGAGAAAGTGCCTGAGAGCTTTTCAGCGTTATAAAAAAGCGAAGGGAATTTGCGACAAAGCTCGCGGAAGTTGCGGTGAGGGACATCGCCAAGCACCACTTGTTTTTTACCGACGTAAAAATACACTTTTCCGGGAGAGAGATAACTTTCAATGTTTCTTAAAGGGGCCAGGTCCATCGACTCTCCCCAGGCCTTAATGAATTCCACGTCCAGGCTAGTTAGAGAGTTCGTGAAGAAATCACCATAATTAAAACGATCATCATCGAGAACTAAAACCTTCTTGCCACGGTTTAACAGACCGATAGACAGTAAAAAGGCAAAAAAATTGTGCCCGACAAGTGCGTAATCAAGATTTCTATTAAGCATCCTTACCCTAGAAGTTCAGCAATCACTGCTTTCATTTCACGCGCCGATTCCACTCGGAGCTCTTCGCGCTTTGATCGATTCAAAGTCTCTAAATTCATCGATTCCTTAATAGTATAAAAGGAATCTGCTCGATTGAGTACATGAATTTCGTCGGGAAGTAAGGAAGAGGCCAGGTCGTATTCTGTCGAGCGGCCAACTTTAGGGCCTACAACAACAGCGTTATTGGAAACAAAGGGCTCTAAAACCGAGTGAATTGATCGCTCATAACCGCCGCCCACATAACTGAGACTAAAAAGACTATAAAGCTCACAGAGCACTCCGCCCATTTGCAAGATGACAACAGGATGATGAGTGTAGGTCGTCTGGTTATTAACCACCCCGACATTCTCTTCTCCAAAAAGTTCAATACAACTCTGCTTTAAACGCAGGACAAACTCGTCGTCGAGTTTATGAGGGGCAATCAAAAGATGCAGCTTCTTCTCTCTTATGGCCGCAATTAATTTTTCATCTTTTAAAATCGGCATATCTGAAGGCCAGGCACTTCCCAGGATGATCTTTTGATCAGCAGGCAATGCTTTTAAAACATCTATATAAGTTGTGAGCACATCTTTTTGCGCCAGCACTTCTGCTGCCTTCTGCATTCTCGCCGTTATTCTTGGCACGCGGAAGTCGCATGAGAAAACTTTCTTAGG
>CAXHHE010000532.1:0-1571 GCA_964016365.1 uncultured Bacteriovorax sp.
ACAGAAGCCTTCGTCGGCAGCGTCAGATGTGTATAAGAGACAGTTCTTTGACTTCAGGGTTTTTGTCTTTGATTAAGTTTTTTAACACTTCAAAATATTCAAAAGAAATCATCGTTCCAGTTTTTAAACTTTCAGCGACCACGTGCTTTTGTGAAGCCGATAGAGCGTAGACGATGAGTTCGTGGTCTTTGATATTTTTAAGAGTCTTAATGAAGAGTTCATTGAACTCAGCAGTCGTATTTTGTGAGTTATCCAGGATGCAGAGAATTTTCTTTAAAGTCTCGCTTTGCAGGGCCTTATCAGTTCCCTCGGCGAGGATCTTTTCCCATTCGCCCTTAAGGTCTGCCAGAAGCTCTGGGGTGAGCTTGATCTGCGGGCGGTGGCCCTGGCGCAGTTTCTCAATAGTTTCTCGGTATAATTCTTGATATTTTTGGTTCATATATACGTATTTTATCACTATTTTAGGGGGAGAGGCTGAAAAAAGTACTTACTCCCGAAGGTATCATTTGACGCCTATAGGCCCCCCCTGTAAAAAGACAAATTACATATGAATGGAAATCACCTCATAAATTCTATTTACCGCGCTACCGAAGGAGAAGGAGTCTTTTTAGGACGCCCGCAAATCTTCGTTCGCTACCAGGGCTGTACGGTAGGATGTCTGAACTGTGATTCGAAAGACACCTGGGACTTCGATAAAGAAGCAGGGATCGACCTGGAAGATATCTTAGCGAGAGTTCACGCTGAAGGCTTTAACGGGATGATTAAAAACGTTTCGATCACTGGGGGAGATCCACTTCACCCAAGTCACGTGCCTCACGTCCTAGCTTTAGTTAAAGCGCTTAAAGAAAGAAAGTATTACGTTAACATTGAAGCGGCCGGAACGCGTGTAGTTGATGAGATTTTCGACTTAGTTGACTATATCAGTTTCGACTATAAAACGCCTTCAACAGGGGTAAAAACTCCCCTTAAGAACATCCAAAAAATGAACGCTCAGTACGGAGCGAAGTTTCAGTTAAAATCAGTTATCGCTGACAGAGTGGATTTTGAATCGACTCTTGATGCTTTCAAATCTCTGGCAACCACAGAAAGCTCTCTTTCTTTTCCATGGGTTCTGACTCCTTGTTATAACCTGGGAGAGAAATTCCCAATGGAGCGCTTCCAGAATGTCTTAAGCTGGAACGAAGAAAACGGCGGATTTTTCCGAGTGATCGGTCAGCAGCACAAATGGGTTTTTGGACCTGATCAAAAATTAGTGTAAAACAAGTTTAAAAAAATCCCATTCAAGCTATAATTGTTGAGATGGTAAACTTAAGAGAGACCACGAAGGTCTTAGCTTATATTCTTTGTGCTTTCATCGTCGTCCTCTCGAAGGCTGTTGCCGATGTTTGTGAAGAGGCCGTCTTAGAGTTTCAAGTTGCTTCAGAATCATATACCAGCAAACGTTTAATGGCCTACGATGATGTGAAGGCCTTCTCTGGAATATACTCTCAATTTAAATCGCAAATTGCCGGGCAAGAGTGTCTGTCTCTTATACACATCTGACGCTGCCGACGAAGGCTGCTGTGTAGTTC
>CAXHHE010000533.1:0-1534 GCA_964016365.1 uncultured Bacteriovorax sp.
TGAGCGTCTCGTGGGCTCGGAGATGTGTATAAGAGACAGCTGTATTAAGGATGGAATTCGACAGGTTCAGACTTTGGAAAACTTTAAATTAATTTCAGCAAGTTTTCAAGATCAGCAAATAACAGTTCCTCATGATCCGCTTCTTTTAAAGCGTGCAATAGTAAACCTTTTAGAAAATGGTATTGAAGCGGCAACCTCTCGGGTTCGAGTTTCTGTATTACGAAAAGATAACAACACAATCATTAAGGTTTGTGATGATGGTGCTGGTATGGATGAAACGAAGGTTCCTGTTTACCTTCAAGGACGAGGTCAATCAGGCAAAGCCAACAGACAAGCTTTCGGTCTTTCATCGACTAATCATATTGTTCGTTCCCATGGTGGAAAGCTCATTTATAGAAAAAGCGATCTTGGTGGCTCAAGCTTTGAGATTCGTTTGGGGGTTATATGAATTTAAAACCAAAAATTCTTATTTGCGATGACGATTCTGAAATTTTGCAAACTTTGAATTTAAGTCTTCGCTCAAGTTTTGAAGTCACTACAGCTAACAGTGTTGAAAAAGCAAAGAGATTAGTTGCTGATAGCGACTTTGATGCTGCGGTTATTGATTTGAATTTTGAAGGCCAAGAACATGACGGCATCCATCTCTTAGATTTTATGAATAAACAATCCGCTGGAACATTCCTAATAGTTCTAAGTGGTGATACCAGCACTCGTCGTATCGTTGAAGCTACAAGAAGGAAGCATTTTCAATTTATTGTAAAAGATGACGGATACTTTCAAGCACTTTTGAAATCCCTCTCTAGCGCAACTCAGTTAAGGGTTGCTAGCAAAGCCCAAGCTCAGATTAAATACCTAACTCAATCAGAAGCTGTAAAAAACGTTTTGCGACAAGTAGACACGATCATCAGAAGCAATTCTGAAGCTCCAATTTTAATTTTGGGTGAAACTGGTACAGGTAAAGAGTTCTTGGCCCAGCATATAGCTCTCAATTTAAAAATGAAGGCCGTTACTGCAAACATGGGATGTGTCCCAAAAGAAATGGCCGAAAGCATTCTTTTTGGACACGAGCGCGGAGCTTTTACTGGCGCTGTCGCAAATAAGCCAGGTCTTATTGAGACTGCTCACAATGGATTATTCTTTTTAGATGAAATTGGTGAATGTTCTGATTCGGTTCAAGCTAAACTTCTTCGAGTTATTCAAGAAAAAGAAGTTCAAGCTCTAGGCTCAAATAAAACCAAAAAGATAAATGTTCGCTTTATCGCCGCAACAAACAGGGATTTGAATAAGCAAGTTGCAGATGGAACATTCAGGCTCGATCTCCTTCAGCGATTAAATACCTTTGTATTGAAATTGCCATCATTAAGAGAACGACCAGAAGATATTATTTTTTACGCAAATTTATTTATCAATGATCTGTCTCGTGATGGTGACAGATTTCATTTAACTTCTGATGGAGAAGCCGAGCTTCTTTCTTATCAGTGGCAAGGTAATACCTGTCTCTTATACACATCTCCGAGCCCACGAGACGCTCAGT
>CAXHHE010000534.1:0-1531 GCA_964016365.1 uncultured Bacteriovorax sp.
TACACAGAAGCCTTCGTCGGCAGCGTCAGATGTGTATAAGAGACAGGGGAACAAGTGAACTCTTTACTGAACTTAAAAAACTTCGTGAGGCCCTTTTGGATTCTTACGATGTTCTTTATCCATGCCCAAGCAGTGCTCTTTGCCCGAATGATTGGTGCCATCAGGTTTTAAGAACCTCTCATGACTCAAGTGTTGAGAGACTTTCGCAATTGGTGAGTCTTGACCGCAAGATTCTCCCAATGGCAGCTCACGTGTACAAACGAAAAGCAGGACTTGCTCCAAGCGGCGAAGCGACTATTATCCGTTTTATCACTGAAACTAAGTTTAGCTTCGAGTACGAAGTCTGCTTCTTTGAAGCAGGCCAAAATAAGAATGTCATCGTTGAAATCCAGAAGAAACAATTGGATAAAAAAGGCGAGAAGCATTTTAAGAATTTAAATGTCGGAGAAAAGATCACCTTCTCCGTAGAGAAAGTGATCGGTGAGAAGTATAGAGTTAAGCTTTTGTCTTTTTAGTAATTCGTCATTTCAGTTTCTTTTAAGTGGTCTTGGTTGAATTTGTCCTCATCCATAAAAAAGTACTTGCTGCTTTTTAGGTTTGAATCCCAAGTCGTATCAACCATTTTCCATTCGCCATTAATTTCAACTTCATTCCAAGCGTGGTCGCCTAAACCACCACTCACCACACCTTTTCCGTGGATAACTTTAACTCTTACACCATAGGCGCGCACCATCGCTGCAAAGAGGCTAGCGTAACCAGAACACACACTGATTTTTCTCTTTAGGATAGAGACAGCATCGTATTCTTTTTGAACATATGATCCATCTTTATAGGCCGGGAAATCGTATTCAATGTTTGTCGCTACGTAATCGTGGATAGCTTTGACTGCTTCCGTTTCACTGGTCGCATTTTTTGTAATCATTTTTGTAAGAGCGACAATTTCTGGGTCTTCTGACTGAACCATCGTTGATGGAAGCAGGAAACTCATATCTCTTTCATCTGTGTTTTCAATTTGAGTTGCACTCAGATAAGAGTAACTTGTATAACGTTCAACTTTATTGTTTTGGAAAACCTGAATCGCATAAGTGCCAGCACCATCGCGAAGAGCAAGGCGGAATTTATAAGACCCGTTGTTTGCCGGAATTGTCACTTTCTCGTTGTAGGATCCCTTCGTGATATTGAACATGATCCACTTGATATCAGCACCCATAGTGCCTTGAAGTTCAATAATACTTGTATTGGTTGTTCGTGAGCGGGCCTCTTCTTTTGCTTTTTCAGCACGTCTGGCCTCTTCTTCAGCTTTTTTTCTATTAGCTTCTTCTAGCGCCTTTTTAGCAGCGTCTTTGGCATTTTTAAAAATGTCTTTGGCCGTATCTGTTGCGTTCCCTAAATTGACTCCAAAAACTTGGGCGTGGAGCTCAGAGTTCACCGCAAAGAATGATGTTAATAAAAGGGCAAGGACGAATGTTTTCGAAGTTGATTTTTTCATAATGAGAGCATTGTCTCATTAAAGAGGTGGCCGGTGGGGGAG
>CAXHHE010000535.1:0-1530 GCA_964016365.1 uncultured Bacteriovorax sp.
TAACTGAGCGTCTCGTGGGCTCGGAGATGTGTATAAGAGACAGCTTCAAAAAGTGATTGAAGCGCGCCCAGGGCTAGTGATTCTCGACCACGGTCTTCCGGATATGAATGGGATTGAAGTTTTAAAAAAACTCCGTGAGTGGTCGAGTGTCCCGGTGATTTTTCTCACGGTCAGGGATGCTGACGAAGATAAAGTTCAGGCCCTTGATAACGGCGCAGATGACTACCTGACAAAGCCTTTTAGTTTACCTGAACTGATGGCGAGAATCCGCGTGGCGCTTCGCCATTCAAAAACAGAAGAGACTCAACCAGTTCTTCATTTTGGAAAACTTTCTTTAAATCAGGCAACTCATAAAGTTTCTTACGATACTCATGAATTAAAACTCACTTCAACTGAGTACGATCTTTTAAAACTGCTTTTAAAAAATGGAGAAAAGCTCGTCCCTCACCGCATGATTTTAAAAGAGATCTGGGGCCCGAACTCTGTTGAGCACAACCATTACCTAAGAGTGTATTTTGGCCAGATTAGAAAGAAACTTGATCAAGTCCAGGCGGGAGCAGGGGAAATTATCGAGAATGAATCTGGGGTAGGATACAGGCTTAAAAACGTACCCTAGGATTTACATCCTAGGGCAGCTGACTTTCTTATAACTTTCTTCGAATTTTGCGTTTACTTTAATTCCACTTTCATACCATTCAGGTGACTGATCTGGAGTGTGGCATCCAAGACATTTATTTTTAATGTTGAACTCGCGGTCCTTCTCTGCCAATTTTGGTTCAGTGCGAACCGGGTGAGCGTCTTCTTGCGTGTGGCAGTTTAAACACTGAACATTAGCGAAGTTACTTTTTACACCAGCTTTTTTATCCAGAGCAAACCACTTCACAGAAACTTTTTTGATCTCTTCTGGTGGAAGCTTTCTAACAGTCTCCACGTGTGCGCCCATCTTCTGCACTTCATCCCAGTACGTCTTTAATGGTTTACCTTTAAATGCCACCATATTTTTCTGAGTTGTATAACCTTTTGGATCATTGAGTCCTAGAGAGTGGCAACCAATACAAGAGAGATTATTCGGCTCTTTTACATTGATTAAAGTCGTGTAGGCGATTGAGTGCGGAGTCTTTTGCCAGAAATCAGTCTGAGGTTTGTGGCATTCAATACAGCTTGCCGCTGTTTTAAATTTCTTCACGTCTTTGTGGATTTCAGCATTTAAAATATCACTCATTCCCATCTTGGCCTGCTCTTTAATCTGCAGGTCATTCATTTTTGTTTTGTGGTCATCAATGAATGAGCGCATTGGGTTGGGAGAGAGCTTTCTTTCTAGTTCATCGCGGATTTCATGAAGCTCGTAGGTGTCTGTTTGTTTTTTTGAGTTCACGTCGATCTTAATGTCACCGATGTAGTGGTTTTTAGAAAGCGTCTGAACGATTTTAACGTTTCCTTCATCAACCGAGTAACGAAGAAAGCTTTGAGAGTGAGCACCGATAATCCAGTCCACAAACTGTCTCTTATACACATCTGACGCTGCCGACG
>CAXHHE010000536.1:0-1518 GCA_964016365.1 uncultured Bacteriovorax sp.
GTTCTACTAATTCATTTAAATATCTTTTCTCGGGTTTCGTCGGTGATTCCAGCTCCATTGTCGTTGACGTCGATGCGAATAAAATTTCCACTCTTTTCTGTCGTCAACTCAATGGCTACGGCCGGGTCCTTTACATTAGATTCTTTTAAAGAATCAATGGCATTTTGAATCAAATTAACAAAAACTTGTTCAACTTTAATTCTATTAACTAGAAGAATTGGTGCTGGTCCCTGAATGTTTAAATTGACCTTGATGGCCGTGTCTTTTAATGAAGGCGCTGTAAAGGCAATCGATTTTTCAATGATCTCTTTGGCATCACTGTATTCTTTCTTATCTTCACTCTTGTGTAAGAACTCTTTCATATTAGAGATAATCTTATTGATTCTCTCCAGTGAGTGATTGACATTATTGTTGTATTTTTCAATATTGTCTTTTTGATTATTCAAATCAGCCGTTTCCAGGCAAAAAGAAATAAGTTCAGCGTTCCCCACTGCTACCGTAAGCGGATTATTAATTTCATGAGAAATATTCGCTGTCATTTCCCCAATAACCTTCAGCTTGTCAAATTGAAGCACCTGAGCGTAAGTGTTCTTTAGCTCTTCCATTTGAGCGCGGTACTTATCGTTGAGCTGCTTTTCAACTGTTACATCTTTAAAAACAAATAAGACATAATCGAGTTCCTTTTTTGCTCCTTTGACAATCAGGGTATTCATCTGCCCTTCAAAGAAGAAATTTAACTCCGGAGTGATCGCCTGCCCTTGCGAAGTGACGTTTGTAAAAAACTCCTTGAAGTCTGGAATAATGATTCCTAGATACTCCACCAGGTTTTTCTGCTTTTGCATAAGCCTTGGCGTCGTCTTAAAAAAAGACAAAAAACTGGCATTGTAATAAGCAATAGAGCCATCAAGCTCTGTGACTACTACCGGCTCAAATAAATCGTCTAGGTACTCAAAAGCATCCATCTTATTTCCCTTGGCTTAAAAAACTAAAATACTGTTTTTCAATCGCATCAAATTCCAGTTCTGTTTTACAAGTGTTGCAATGTTTAAGAGGTGGTTTGCTCCCTGAGACTTCCGAACTCTTTAAAAGAATCTTCTTTCCCGTGTCACAATTCGTGCAGAAATAGGGAGCATAAAAAGATTCTACCGCCACACCTTTACGGATAAAGCCATGAACCATATTCACTTGCTCGATAATAATCTGTGGGCAATTAATATAAGTGATACTTGCTGATCCCAGCTCGTCTAAGTACTTGATCCATTCTCTAATCCCACATGAATTAATCATGCCGACGTTGTTAAAGTCAAAAACAAACTGATTCATCCCCAGAGACTTAATCTTATCGAAGTTTGCGTCCTCATCAATCACTCCTTCCAGTGCAACATTCGCTGTAACATCTGTAATTCGAGTTGTGATAGTTAGTTTTTCGCTCATGATCGGATCTCCTTGGCCATATAGTGAAACGATGTCACCTGTCTCTTATACACATCTGACGCTGCCGACGAAGGCTTCTGTGTA